>NZ_JBFUBD010000085.1:0-11338 GCF_056405935.1 Polaromonas sp. P1_E3 | reverse complement strand
TGCCGCCCATGCCGGCGCCGGGCGCGTCGCCCGGCAGCACCACGCTGGCGCCGTCCTTCAGGCGGTCGGCCCCTTCGGTGATCACGCGCTCGCCGGCCTTCAGCCCGGAGGTGATCACGATTTTTTCGGCGGTGGCCTGGCCGCGCTGCACCGGCCGCAGGGAAACCGTGCGGTCGGCGGCGTTCAGCACATAGACATAGTCCCCGGTGCTGCCCAGGCGGACGGCGGTGACAGGCACCACCACCGCGTCTTCCAGTGTCTTGACCTGCAGCTGCACGTTCACGAACTGGCTGGGGAACAGCGTGAGTTTGCTGTTGGCAAAGCGCGCCTTGGCCCGGACGGTGCCGGTGGTGGTGTCGACCTGGTTGTCGAGCGAGGCAAAAACGCCGGTATCGAGTGTGGCGGTGCGCGTGCGGTCCAGCGCAACGACTTTCATGGCAGTGCTTCCAGCGGCGTTTTGCTGCAACTCGCCCGCCCGGTCCTGCGGGACGGAAAAGACCACGTCAATCGGGCTGACCTGGGTAATCAGCGCAATGCCGTTGGCGTCGCTGTTGCTCACCACATTGCCGACGTCCACGGTACGCAGGCCCACGCGCCCACTGACGGGCGCCACCACGCGGGTATAGCCCAGGTTGAGCCGTGCCGCGCCTTCGTTGGCCTTGTCGATGACGACTGTGCCTTCCAGCTGCTTGACGAGCGCAGCCTGGGTGTCGACTTCCTGCCGCGCAATCGAGTCCTGCTCGAGCAGGGTCTTGAAGCGCTGCAGCGTGACGCGGGCGCTGTCAAGCTGCGCMTCGTCGCGCTGGCGCTGGCCCACGGCCTGCATCAGCGCCATCTCAAACTGGCGTGGGTCAATGGTGGCCAGCAGTTCCCCGGCCTTGACCATCTGGCCTTCCTTGAACAGGACCTTTTCCATCACGCCGGAAACCTGGGGCCGGACCCTGACGGTAGCCTGGGGAGTGACGGTGCCCAGTGCTTCCAGGACGATCGGGATGCTGGACTTCTCGGCGGTGGCGACGCCTACCGTGGTAGCCGGTGCGCCGCGCCTGAAGGCTCCACCGGGGCCGCCGCCCGCCGGCGTGTCTGTGGAAGGATGGGTCAGGTGCCAGGCGAGCCAACCGGTGCCGGCCAGCGCCAGCACGGCGATCACGCTGCCGATGATGGACGCGCGGCGGCTCAGTCGTCTACGGGGAGGGGTAGGGGCGCCGCTTTCCGGCGTGTCGGCTTTCGGGTCCATCAGCTGTCCTTGGGTGCCCGCTGTGCCAGAAGGGCTGGCGCAGCATTTTTTTGTGTTTGATGGTGATTCTTGCGCCGGCAGCCAAAGCCCTCGGGTCCACCTGACGGCGCTCAATAATTATCACTGCAAGCCTTGTGGACGCAGATAAAGCGCCTGAAAGAGGCGCGTAAATATCCGGTAAAGCGGCGATTGGCCTACACGGTTGCGGGCAACAACGGGAGGTCGGCCTGGATTGGCTGGTTGCTATTGTTTTAATAGCTGCTTGCGCCCGTTGTCATTGGGCTACGGCCATTTTTTTCAATAACAACGACTACGCAAGCAACGCCGCGGTTTCTGCGGAGGACGGCATGCCGTCGATGGCGCCGTGCCGCGTCACGGACAACGCGGCAGCCGCGTTGGCCCACTGCATGGCAACAGACAGTGGTTCTCCGCGCGCCAGCGCGGCGGCCAGCGCGCCGGTGAAGGTGTCGCCCGCGCCAATGGTGTCGCGCACGGCCATGGGGCGGCCCGGCAGTGAAACGGGCGGCTTGCCGGCGTGGAAGAGCCGGCAACCGGAAGCGCCCAGCGTGACGAGCACGGCGCGCGTACCGCGGTTGATCAGCTGCAGGGCAGCGTCGTCCACCGAACCGGTATGCGCTGCACCGGCCAGCAGGTAGAGTTCATTTTCATTGGGCGTGAKCACATCGACCAGCGCCAGAAGCTCGTCAGGCAGCGGGCGCGCAGGTGCGGGGTTCAGTATGGTGATGGCGCCTGCCCCGCGGGCCAGGCGAAAGGCTTCCAGCGTGGCGTCTGCAGGCACCTCGCACGAAGCCATGACGACTCGGCAAGCGCCCAGCACCTGCTGCGCGGCCTGCGCAWGCCGCGCGGCCAGGCCTTTGCCGGCACCGGGATACACCGCAATGCTGTTGTCGCCGTCCTCGTAGACGAGGATTTGCGCAACGCCGCTGCGCTCACCGGCTACTTGCTCGACGTGTGTGGTGGCTATGCCTTCGTCCTGCCAAAGCTTCATTCCCATGCGACCGAAATCGTCGTCGCCGATACGGGCAATGAGTGCCACGCGCGCACCCTGGCGGGCAGCGGCCACCGCCGCATTGCTGCCCTTGCCGCCCGGGCTGATGCTGAAATCGGTGGCCATCAGCGTTTCACCGCGTGCGATGGGCCGCTCCACACGGGAGATAAGGTCAGCGTTCCAGCTGGCAACGCAAACGACATCGGCGTCTTCGTCAGCCCTGGCGCTCATTTATTTGGCTCCGTAACCCATGGTCTGCGGCAGCCACAGCACAATTTGGGGAAAGCAGGTCATGGCCAGCAACAGCAACAACAGCATGACAAGGAAAGGCCAGCCTTCCTTCATCATTTCGCCGATGGGAATGCCGGTAAGGGCCTTGGTCACGAACAGCAGCATGCCGAAAGGCGGATGGATCAGGCCGATCATCATGTTGAGCACCACCAGCACGCCGAAGTGCACCAGGTCCACGCCCAGCAGCTTGGCCGCCGGCAGCAGCATGGGCACAAACACCAGCAGCAGCACCGACACGTCGAGGAAGCAGCCCAGCACCAGGAACATGACGTTGACCATCAGCAAAAAGCCGATCTGCGAGAAGTGCATGCTGTCGACCCACGCGGCCATGGCCTGCGGCACGCCTTCGGCGGTGAAGGCGTAGTTGAGCATGAAGGAGCCGGCCAGGATCATGGTGATCACCGCGCTGGCGCGTGTGGATTCCATCACCACGACCCAGAAGCTGCGCCACGTCAATGCGCGGAACACCAGCGCCGCCAGGATCAATGCATGCAGCGCGGCCACGGCAGCGGCTTCGGTCGGCGTGAAGATGCCGGAGTAAATGCCGCCCAACAGTACGATGGGCATCGACAACGGCAGCGCACCACGGAAGATCAGGCCGGCCCATTCCGAGCGGGGCACGGGCTCGTCGCGCGGCATGTTGCGCTTTTTGGCGATGACCGCGACCACGCCCATCATCAGCCCGGCCATCAGGAAGCCCGGCACCACGCCGCCCAGGAAGAGGGCACCGACTGAAGCGCCCGACACCAGCGCGTAAATCACCWTGGGGATCGACGGCGGGATGATCGGGCCCAGCGTGGCGCTGGCTACCACCACCGCGCCGGCAAAGCCGCGTGTGTATTCCGGTTTTTTCAGCATCTGGCGAATCGTGACCAGGCCGGGACCGGCCGCGTCGGCGATCGCACTGCCGCTCATGCCGGAGAAAATCACGCTTACCAAAATATCCACCTGCGCCAGGCCGCCGCGAAAGCGGCCCACCAGGATGCGGCAGAAGTCAAAAATCCGTTCACTGACCGTGCCCGCATTCATGATGTTGGCGGCGAACACAAAAAGCGGCACCGCCAGCAGCACATAGCTGTTGTAGAGGCCGTTACCGATCTGCTCGGCCACCAGGCCGATGTCCTGGCCCTTGACCACGAGGTAGCCGATGCCCGCCGCGATCATCGAAAAACCGATGGGCATGCGCAGCAGCATGCCGCCCGCCAGCACCCCAACCAATACCCAGATAGCGCCTGTCATATCCGCAGCTCCGCTTCAAGACCCTTGCCACGGATCGCATTCCAGATCGCCCAGGCCGAGCGCACCGCCAGAGCGGCGAGCAGCAGCACAAAAGGCATGAAAACCCATTGGAAAGACACGCCCAGCACGGGCGTTCCTTCACGGGCCATGAAGTGAACATAGTCCCAGCAGCCCGGAATGCCCCAGGCCGCAAGGCCACCGACCAGCAGGTTGCCGGTAATCGCCATGGCCTGCCGGCCGCGGTAAGGCATGTTGTTCCAGACCAGGTCGAAAACCACATGCTCACGTTCAGGCACCACCACGGCGGCGGCCCACAGGATGACCCAGACGTAGAGGATCACGGCGGCCTCATCCGTCCAGGCCAGCGGCTTGTTGAATAAAAACCGCGCCGTGATCTGGATCACGAACACGATGAACAAGGTCAGGAAGAGTCCGCCGCCAATCAGATTGGCGGTTTTCTGGAGCCAGCTTTTCATGGTTGTTTTCGGGTCATCCGGCAGGATTACTTTGTGCTGTTGATGCGCTCAAGCAGGCCCTTAGGCCAGGCCTTGGCGTACTCGGAGTTCTGGTAAGTCGTCTGCACTGTCTTGCGGAAAGCGTCCACATCAGGCGTCGTCACGGTCAGGCCTTCCTTCTTGAAGAACTCGACGAGCTGGCCTTCTTCCTTGATGCGGTTTTCATTGTTGTAGACGGAAGCGGCCTGTGCAGCTGCCTTGACCTTGGTTTTTTGCGCCGCATTCATGGCGTTGTAGGCCTTGTTGGAAATCGCAATGAAGATGCCGTCCACCAGGTGGCTGGTCAGCACGATCTGCTTGGTCACTTCATAGAACTTGGCGGCGCGCACGGAAGGCAGGGGATTGTCCTGGCCGTCGATGGTGCCGGTCTTCAGGCCCAGGTAAACCTCGCCAAAAGCCAGCGGCGTCGGCGTGGCGCCCAATGCCTCGCCCAGGAACAGCCATTCCTTGGAGCCGGGCATGCGCAGTTTCACGCCTTTGAGGTCGGCCGGAACCTTGACGTTGCGGGCTTCACGCAGGTTGACCTGGCGCGTACCGAGGTACACGGTGGACAGCGGCGTCACTTCCATTTTGTCGGCGACCAGCTTGAACATCTCGGTGCCGATGGGGCCGTTGAACACCTTTTGCTGGTGGTCGGGGTCCCGCACGATGTAGCCGGCCGTGAAGATCGAGAACTCGGGCACCAGCTTGGCGATGTCAAAGGCGGAAATCGACGACAGCTCAAGGTTGCCGCGCGCCATGGCGGCGGGCTCGGTGCCTTGCTTGAAGAGCGATGCATTCAGGTTGATCTGAACATCGAACTCGCCGGGCGCGCTCTTTTCAAGGTTCTCCTTGAAGACGGTCCACATCTTGGCATGCCAGTCGTCCGGCACGGCCGGCGTGGAGACGCGCAGCACGACCTTGTTCTGTGCCTGTGCGGCGGGCAGCAGGGCGCCCATCAGCAAAATGGCGGAAGCGGTGCCCAGCAGGCTGCGGCGGAAAATACCTTTGAGGGAAGCTGTCATGTTGTCTCCTTGCTTTGTCGTGAAGTCGCGTGAAATGATTGAAACCGTACCGGGACCGGCCCGGCGCGGCGTCACTCGGATTTTGTATTAATCCCGAAGGCGCTGATGGTTTTTTCCAGCGCCGCATATTCCTCGGGCGTCAATGCCACCAGTGGTGCGCGCACTCGCAGCCAGGCTTTGTCGCCGCTCAGCATGGCCATGATCCCTTTGAGCGCGGGCATGAGTGAGTAGGGGCCGAGCAGGCCGATGAGCTCGACAACGCGTTCGCGCTCGGCGGGCGTGGCTGGCGCGTCGGGCTCCGTGACCAGCCGTTTGACCAGGCGCGGCATGAAATTGGCCAGGCCGCTGATGGCGCCTGTGCTGCCGCGGCGGCCCATCTCCGGCAGGTCGGGTTCGAACCCGACGTACACCGTCATCTCCTTCATGAACGCATCGGACAGGCCGACCGAATGTGCGGTGGTGCAGGCGCTGTCCTTGATGCCGACGATGGTCTCGGGATACAGGTCCTTGAGCGTCCGGATCACGTGGTGCGACAGCGGCACACCGGTGACCTGGGGGATGTGGTACAGGTACAGCTTGAACGGAGTGCCGGCCATGGCGTCGATCACATAGCGGTAGCTGTCGATGATCCCCTGGTCGGACACGCCCTTGAGGAAAAATGGCGGCAGCATCAGGCAGCCGTGCACCCCGGCCTTGACGGCGTGGCGCGTGAGCTCCAGCGTTTCGGGCAGGGCGGCGCAGCTGGTGGACACCATGATCTGCGCAGCCGGAATGCCGTTCTTGATGAGCTGTTCGATGGCTTCCTTGCGCTCGGCCAGAGAGAAAGAGGGTCCTTCTCCCGTCGTCCCGAAGGCTGTCACACCGGGGCAACCGCTGGCGATCAGCGCCTTGCAGTGGGTTGCGAACTTTGCGTGGTCAATGTCCAGGCTGGCCGTAAGAGGCGTCAGCAGGGCGGGCCAGATACCGCGAAAGGATTTTTCAGCGGCGGGGAAGGAACTCGTCATTCAGGGGTCTCCAAAGACCACGGCATATCGGGCCGCGGCAGTCCTAGCACACGTCGGTGCGCGCTATCAATGTGGTGGCTCAGGCGTTCGATCACGGCAGGCGCGTCGCGCCGCTTGAGCGCCTCAATAAACCAGAGATGCTCTTCCATGGCGGGGACCAGCACGTCGGGTGAAAGGGTCGAGCCTTCGAGCTTGATCAGGCGCACACGCAGGCTGTTGATGCGGTAGACCTCGGAGATCAGCTCGTTGCCCAGTGCGTCGATCATCAGGTCATGCAGGCCCCAGTCCACCGCGGTGGCGTCCTTGAGCAGGTTGTCGTCAATGGCTTTTTTCCGTGCGCGCTTGACGATGTTCAGGTGCGCCTGCTCGATGGCCGCGAGGTCGGCATCGGACACGGTGGTGACAAAGCGGGTGGCAGCCTCGCGCTCCAGCAGTCGGCGCAGCTGAAAGGCGTTGTTGATCAGCTTGAGGTCTACGTGGGCAACCTGCAGGCCGCGTTGCGGCACGGTCTTGAGCAGGCCTTCGGCCTCCAGGCGCGGAATCAGCTCGCGCACGGCGCCCAAAGGCATCCCCAGCAGCTGCATCAGCTCGCGCTGCGAAACAAACTGCCCGGGGCGAATGTTGGCATCGACTATTTGCTGCTGAAAACTTTCATAGGCCTGCGCGCGCAGGCTGATGGGCGGCCCGTGGGGCGCTTGCGCCGTACTGCTCATGGGTCAGCTCGCGTCGCCGGGTATGACGCCCTTGCGCAGCAGGATGTTGCCGTATTTGCGCTGCTCGCCCGTCTGCAGGATCAGGAAGGCTGCTTCGGCACGCGCATAAAACTCAAACCGTTCCAGCGTGGCGGCGGGCCGCTCGGCGGCCTGCGCCAGCAGCGCGGAAAATTCGGCGACAGGGGCGGGCACAGCGCCGGCATCACCCACCACCTGCATCGTCCAGGCAGCGTCGCGCACGTAGCTGTCCAGCGGCAGAAGTTGCAGCACGGCCTGCAATGCCTGCGGCGACGTAACACCCGCCAGCTGCACCAGCCGTGCGCCACCCCGGGCCGCCACGGCAGCGGCCGGGAAGTTGGCGTCCACGATGGCGACGTCATCTCCATGGCCCATGCTGGCAAGTCCATGCAGGGCGTCAGGGGTTAACAGTGGCGAAATGGTCTTGAGCATGCGTGAGCCCGAAAGTAGAAATTGGCTGGCAGAAACGACAAAGTAGCAATCAGATAAGAGTCGCCCGGACCCACCCAGCTTTGAGGCTGCGGGTTTCTCCGGGGTTAATGACTGACATGTTAGCTATAACATCGCTGAACTTTTATTGGTGTTTACCCGCAACCGCGGTTTGCCGGCTTGTTGAAATGACTTCTACCTCTTCCAGTTCCATATCCCACCGGCTCGGACTCGGCGGCGCGCCGCTGGGTAATTTGTTCTCACCGGTGAGCGATGAAGAGGCGAGGGCTCTGGTGGATGCCGCCTGGGCGGGTGGCTGCCGCAGTTTTGACACTGCACCGCACTATGGCCACGGGCTGTCGGAGCGGCGCTTGGGCGATGCGCTGCGCGGACGGCCGCGGGACAGTTTCACGCTCTCCAGCAAGGTGGGCCGCATCCTGACGCCCGACGGCCGTGCCGCGACGGCCCAGCACGGTTATGTTGACATCCTGCCGTTCAACCAGCACTGGGATTTCAGCGCCGCAGGCACGCGCCGCAGCGTGGAAGACAGTCTTCAGCGGCTGGGCATGTACCGGCTCGACAGCGTTTACATCCACGATCCGGACGTCCAAACCCATGGTGCCAATGCAGGGGCCGTGCTGCGCCAGCTGATCGATGAAACGCTGCCGGCACTGCAGCAACTGAAGCGCGAAGGCCTTGTGCGCGCCATCGGGCTGGGCACCAATGATGTCGGCGTCGTGCTGGAGGTATTGCGCGAAGCCGAGCTGGATGTGCTGATGCTGGCCGGCCGCTACAGCCTGCTGGACCACAGTGCGCTGCCCGTTTTGCTGCCGCAGTGCCTGGCGCGCGGTGTGCGCATCGCGCTGGGCGGCGCATTTAACTCGGGTATTTTGGCCACCGGGACGCGCGGCGGCACTGCCACTTTCAATTACGCACCGGCTGCGCGCGAATGGGTGGAGCGGACCGCAAAAATCGAGGCGGTTTGTGAAGCGCACGCTGTTCCGCTGCGCGCTGCTGCCTTGCAGTTTCCGCTGGCGCACCCGGCCGTGCACAGCCTCATGCTGGGCGCCCGGAAAGCCGGCGAATGGACGGACGCCGTAACCATGGTGAACTGCCAGATTCCCCCGGCGTTTTGGGCTGCACTGCGCGCGCAGGGCCTGTTGCCGCCCGAGGCGTTGACGCCATGACGTCCTTCCCGGTAATCGACGCGCACTTTCATTGCTGGCAGCTGGCACGCGATGACTACGGCTGGTTGACGCCGGAGCTGGCGCCGATCTACCGCGATGTGGCCGTGAAGGACTGGCAGGCGCAGTCTGCGCCATTTGGTGTGCGGGGCGGTGTGCTGGTGCAGGCCGCCGCCACCGAAGCCGAAACGCATTTTTTGCTGGCACAGGCCGATGCGAACCCGGGGGTGCTGGGGGTGGTCGGCTGGGTGGACATGCTGGGGCCCGATGCACCTGCCCGCATCGCAGCGCTGGCGCGCCACCCCCGCCTCAAGGGCCTGCGCCCGATGTTGCAGGACATTACCGACGCGCAATGGATTCTGCAGCCTGCGCTGGCGCCGGCCCTGCAGGCGATGGTGGAATGCGGCCTCGTGTTCGATGCGCTGGTCAAGCCTGTGCACCTGCCGCATATCGTGACACTGGCGCGCCGGCACCCGCATTTGCGTATGGTGATAGACCATGCCGCCAAACCCGACATTGCCGCGGGCCAATGGCAGCCCTGGGCCGACGACCTGCTGCGCATTGCCGGGGAAACACAGGCTTATTGCAAACTTTCGGGCCTGATGACCGAAGCCGGGCCAAAGCCGGCCGCCGGCGCCGTCACGCGCTGGGGCAAGCGCGTACTCAAAAGCTTTGGTGCGCGCCGCGTGGTGTGGGGGAGCGACTGGCCGGTGCTGGAGCTGGCCGGCAGTTACGCGCAGTGGTGGGGCGAAACACAACAACTGCTCGCGCCGCTTGACGTGGCAAGCCAGGCGGCTGTCATGGGCGGCAACGCCAAGGAGTTGTACTGGCTTTAAATCCCGGTTTTGCGCTTTGTTTTCGCGCGCCGTCTTTAGAATCACCCGATTGTTTGCACTGAAGGCGCATCGCGTGACTGACTCCTCCAACCCTTCCCAAAGCCCGCTGCAGGTTTGCCGCGCCGATTATCACAACCCCGTGCATGCCGCTGCCATCGTGCAATTGCTCGACGCCTACGCGCAGGACCCGGCCGGCGGCGGCAAACCGCTCAGCGATTTTGCAAAGAAGCATCTCGTCAAGGAACTCGCTGCACGCCCGCATGCCTTCAGCGTGCTGGCCTTCAGCGGCGACAAGGCTGTCGGCCTCGTCAATTGCATTGAGGGCTTTTCCACCTTCGCCTGCCGTCCACTCGTCAACATCCATGACGTGGCCGTGCTGCCCGGCCACCGTGGCCAGCGCATCGGCGAGCAGATGCTCGCGCTGGTGGACGAGATTTCACGCGAACGCGGCGCCTGCAAACTGACGCTGGAAGTACTGCAGGGCAACCGCAGCGCCATCAAGCTCTATGAACGCATCGGTTTTGCCGGCTATCAGCTTGACCCGGCCATGGGCCAGGCGCAGTTTTTCCAGAAGTGGCTGGAGTGAGCACACTTTGACGCCCCGATCTGGTTCAACAAAACTTCCTCAGCCGCCCAGGAGCGGGCGCTAGAGGCACGCGTCAACTGGCACCGCCGACCGGCTTCGTCACCGCATCCCAAAGCGCCTCCGCGGCTCGCCCCATGGAGTTTCGGGACCGGAAGAGTTTGATTTCAACGGGGACGCGTAACGCAGGCACACCCGCCTCGACCACACGACCCGTTGCCAGGTCGTCATGAACCAGGGTTTGCGGCAGCCATGCGACGCCCCGGCCTTCAAGGACCATGGTTCTCAACACCGAGGCCAGGTGCGCGGTGAACACCGTTTGCGTGAGGACATTCTCCATGGCTTCAAACCTTGTTTCGCGCAAGATGCGGCCAAGCCCGGATTCGGCGCTGTAGCCAAGAAGAGATACCGGCGCCTTGCCCGCTTGCAGCCTGTGCAGGGGTTGGCCGGAGGCATTAACGGCCGTCACCGGCACGAGACTGTCAGCGCCAATCTGGATGGAGAGAAAACCGCCGGACTCAAGACGCCCGGGAGCGCCAGGATGTGCATGACACACCACAAACTGCACCTTGCTTTGCTCCATAAGCGCCTCGCACCGCGCCAGCACGTCCGACTCCAGGTGTATCGTTCCGGCCATGGTATGCGCTTCAAAACTCCGCAGCCAACCCGGCATGAAGGTAAACGACAGAGCATGGGTTGCCGCAAACCGCAGGGAATGTGTGCTTGCCTCGGCGATGATCCGGGCCTCGCCCGGAACGCGGGCCACCTGGGCCTTCAAATCCTCGGCAATGCCTAGGAACCACTGGCCGGCTTCCGTCAAACGGACGGGCTGTGAGCTCCTGTCGAAAAGTTCTGCGCCGATCCATTCTTCCAGGGCGCGCACCCGGCGCCCGAAAGCAGGCTGCGTCATGTGGCGCTCTTCGGCAGCGCGGGAAAAATTGCCCGTGATGGCCAGCGCAGAAAAGTCTTCGAGCCAGGAGAAATTCATGCCCAGTGCTTTGAAAGCATTGAAGAGAAGAAAAACAGCATTGGTCAAATGCGGCAGCCTTCGCGATCATAACGATCCTCACCACAACCTGTCATAGAGCCAGCCCATGAAAATCGTTGAAATCAGAGAGAAGACCCTGCCCATCAGTTCACCCATCCGCAACGCGTACATCGACTTCAGCAAGATGACCTTGAGCCTGGTGGCGGTGATCACGGACGTGGTCCGGGACGGCAAGCCGGTGGTGGGATACGGGTTTAACTCCAATGGCCGTTACGGACAGGGCGGGCT
>NZ_JBFUBD010000084.1:0-11350 GCF_056405935.1 Polaromonas sp. P1_E3 | reverse complement strand
CCGCAGAGAAGGTTTGAGAGTTTTTTGGGAGAAGTATGTGTTTCATTCCAGGAATTTGTTGAATTTCACATCGATCTGACCCGACTTTTCGCAGTCGCTGGAAGCCAAGTCGTCTCCTGAGAAGTTGGAACCCGCAGTGTCCCATTACCGCCGCAGCGGATCCAGCAGCGGCTTCAGCCCGTTGTGGTCGATCTCCTGCATCAGCTGCAGCAGGCGGCCGATTTCGCCCTTGGGGAAACCTTCTCGGGCGAACCAGTTGAGGTAGTTGCCGGGCAGGTCGGCGATCAGCGTGCCCTTGTGTTTGCCGAAAGGCATCTCGCGGGTCACCAGCAGCTGGAGGTCTTCGGGTTTCATCCTAGCCACCTGCCCGCTTGGGCGCGTAGCCCTGTTTTTGCAGGGCCTGCATCACGGTATCGCAATGATCGCCCTGCACTTCAATCACGCCGTCTTTGGCCGTGCCGCCCGAGCCGCAGGCGGCCTTGAGCTGTTTGCCCAGCTGCGCCAGGGCCAATCCATCCAGCGGCAGGCCCTTGATGACGGTGACGGTTTTACCGCCGCGGCCCTTGCTTTCACGCATGACGCGCACCACCCCATCGCCCCTGGGTGCGGCCTGCTGCTTGCAGGTGCAGGCAGAAGCGGGCTGGCGGCAGCCGGGGCACATGCGTCCGGCATCGGTGGAATACACAAGGCCGCCGCTGGCAGGGAGTTTCTTCATGGGTCAGGAAGGAATCAGGAGGATCAGCAACGTTGGAGAGACCGTTGCGCGTGAAGCGATTTTGGCCAGCACACGCCGAGTGGCCCGCACGGCCTAATACGAACGTTCACAAATGTTCTGGGCCATATTGCCGAAAAATGAAAAATGTACCTTATAAACACGGCTGGGATTTTTCAGCCAGTGCCGCGCAGCCACACAGGGTCATGCACCCCATCACAACAGGCAGCGCATTGGCCCGGCACACCAACGCAGCATCAGCACCAGGACAGCACCATGACCGGCACCTCTTTTCTGATCGGCTTCTTTATCTTTGTGGGCAGCGTGGCCCTGGGCGCGCTGGGCTATGAACGCTGGCTCTCGCATGTGGTGTCCACCCGCAAGAAGGTGGCGCGCAACCACGCGCTGCGCAGCAAGCCGCTGACCAGCCGCGACGAGCTCGCGGTGTGGCGCTGGCTGGCGGACATTTTTCCGGACCACCATGTCTTGATCAAGGTGCCCTTTACCGGCTTTATTGAACCCAACAGCCGCGGCGGCGACGCGCACTGGCAGGCGCTGCTAAGCACCGTGAGCTTTGCCTGCGCGGTGTCCGACCGCAAAGGCACGGTGCTGGGCTGCGTCGACGTGCTGGGGCGCGGCGAGCTGGCTGACCGCAGGCATGCCTTCAAGCGCGAGCTGCTGAGCCGCGCGGGCATTCCCTACTGGATTGTGGACAGCCAGCGCAGGCCCGAGGCCGCGCTGCTGCGTGAAAAGTTCACCGGTGCCGCCGCCACGCAGGCAGCCATCAAAAAGACACCTCGCTCAGCCATRCCGCGCAAACCCGTCACTGCGCTGGAACAGCGCCGCCTGTCACGCGTGTCCAGCAACGCATCGGACCTGACCCGCACCGGCATGACGCCGCTGCATTTGAAGTCCACGCTCAAGTTGAAAGCACTGGCGCGGGCCTTTGCCTGGCGCCTGGCCGGTGAGCCGCCTTCTAACAGGCCGCGGAGTTCACGCCGGCCCATGGGCTTTCCCACCACCAGCATCAGCAGCTCCACCATCTGAGGGCACCTGCACCCRCCTGCACCAGCCTGCGTAAGCCGCCAGGCCGCTCAGCCCTCGGCGCTCTTGAGCAAAAACTCCATCTCGGTTCCGGCCAGGTTCAGGATGTCGTGGTGGGCTAACGGAATGGCCTTCACGCCGATCGGCTTGCCGTTGCAGGTCGGCGGTTTTTCGCCGTCCATGTGGGCGACGTAGTAGCCGTCGCGCCGGTGCGAAATCGACACCACGGCCACCCCGGGCTGGCCGAAGGTGGTAACGGCCTTGACCACCGGCACTTCCAGCCCCGCCGATGAACCCGACAGCACCTTCAGGCTGGCGTGCATCGTGCCGGTGGTGCCGGGCAGGCCCAGCGCGTCCAGCGCCATGGCGGTGGTTTGATGTTCGCGCGGAGCCTCTTCTTCGTGCCGCGAGGTGGCCAGGTACTGGATGCGGAAGTTGCCGATGTTGATGATGTCGTTGTCGTGCAGCAGCTCACGCGACTTGACCATGTGGCCATTAAGGTAGGTGCCGTTGGTGCTGCCCAGGTCTTCAAGGTACACGTCCGCAAGGCCTTTCAGCAGGAACACGCAGTGCTCGCCGCTGACCACCAGGTTGTCAAAGATGATGTCGTTGTAGGGCCTGCGGCCCAGCGTGGTGCGGTCGTTCGTCAGGTACACGTKCCTGATTTCGACGCCTTCGACCGATGCAATGAGTTGCGGCATGCAGCACCCTTCTTCAGGAATAGTCGCCGGACACGCCCCATGCGTAAGCGGCAAACCATCGTAGCCGGGGCGCCCCAAAGGCACAAGCGGGGCGCAACCCGCCAGCGCGCCCTGCTAGCGCTAGTTGTTGGTGATTTTTCCGGTTTCGCAGGCGGCGCGAATAATGCGCTGGGTCGGGTTGGGCGTCACATCGCGAAACTCCATGGGCCGCACCACTTCATTCGGGTAAGTCGCCGTTTTGTAGGGCTCGCCCTTCCACAGCGGCTGCGTGTAAAACGCCAGCGTCACGTACTTGGCGCTCTTGTTCGCGCAGTCAAACAGCACGGTGGAAACATAGGAGCGGTAAGGCACGCCGTCCCAGCTGGTACGTTGCAGGGCGCGGCTCACGCGGACCTGCATGGCCCGCATGTCGCCGTTGGCGGCCACGGGAGAAGGGTCCACCTCGATGGTGTCGACGGCCGGGTCGTCCGGGTCGCCCATCACGGTAAACCAGGGGGTAGGCGCTGGAACCGCGGCGGGCGCAGCCCAGAGGGAGGCCGCGGCCATCAGCGCCCCTAAAACAATCACGATCTTCTTCATATGGTTTTTCTCTCCCTTCGCTGCCGTGAATGCCACGGCCCTGGTCACTGTCCATTCACTGCCGATTGATTGCCAGTAACTGCAAGTTCTTTGCCAGCTCACTGCTGGTTTACTGCTTGTTTGTTTGAAGCGCCAGTTTAATCCTGCCGCAACAAACTTTCTGTTGCAACTGTTTCCCGAGCCGTCGCAGGCGCGCATCGAATGGCCCTGTAGGCACATGCCCACAGCGGCACGGGCCCAATGACTTCGGATGGGCGCCTGCAGGCGGGCTAACTTGGAATGCATGGAATTTTCCATGGCCCTTTAAAGGTATCTCATGAACAAAGACCAGGTCAAAGGCAAGATCAAGGAAGTCGCCGGTGAAGTGCAGGAGCACACCGGCAAGATGGTCGGCAGCGCCGAACAGCAGGCCAAGGGCCACGCCCGTGAATTTCAGGGCAAGGCACAAAAGGCCGCCGGCGATGCGCGTGAGAACGCGGAAGACATCCAGAAGGATCTGGACAAGAACCGCGACCCCCTGCGTCGCTGACCGTCATCAAACGCTGCCCGGCGTCGCCGGGTGCCTTTGAGTCCCCAATATCGGCCGTTCTTCCGGCCGATTTTTTTGCGCCGAAGCCAATCGTCAGCCTTCATCAGCATTCATCAGCCATTGGCTGACGCATCCAAGGGCGTTGGCTGATAGCCTGCCGCCCGGGCTGGCTGCATCATGAATGTATCCATGACCGATACATCCCTGATACACAGGCACGCACACCATGCCGCGTAAAGCTCCCCGTAAACCATCCACCGCTCCCCTGCCCTTCGACCTGCTCCACGGCCAGCTGAAGCTGCCCGCGGTGACGATCAACGGCTACAGCCTGGAACTGCACGACGGCGAGCGCTTTCTGGGCGACACCGTCAGCCGCGTCGCCTACAGCCAGATGCTCGACGTGTGGCGCCGCGTATTCCGCCGCATCAGCGGTGAAGACGTGCTGGGCAGCAAGCCGACGCGCGCCATCACCAAAAAACGGCTCGACCTGCTCCTCAAGCGCGACGGCAAGGCCGCCGCCGTCATTTCCGCTGCTTCGGAAGACTACGCCTGGCAACTCGTGCGCGTGGTGCGGCGCTTTCTGGCGCATCCCTCGTGGCACGGCGTGCAGCGCATCGTGGTGGGCGGCGGCTTTCAGCAAAGCCTGGTGGGCGAGCTCGCCATCGACCGCGCGGCCGAACTGCTCTACCAGCAAAACGCCCACGTGCATTTGATGACGCTGYGCCACCACCCGGACGAAGGCGGGCTGATCGGCTGGGTGCACCTGGCGCCGCCCGAGCTGCTGTCGCAATACGGCGGGTTCCTGGCAGTCGACATAGGCGGCACCAACGTGCGCTGCGGCATTGTGCGGCCGCGCCTGGACAAGTCTCCCGACCTGTCGGACGTGCGCGTGACCGGGCTTGAGAAATGGGGCCACCGCGGCGACGACGACGTGACCCGGCGCGAACACCTGGTGCAGGGCATTGCCGCCATGCTGAAAAAGCTCAAGCGCCTGGCCGACAAAAAAGACATCACCCTGGCGCCCTTTGTGGGCGTGGCCTGCCCCGGCATGATCTGCGACGACGGCTCCATTGCCACGGGCGCGCAGAACCTGCCCGGCAACTGGGAAAGCCCGCGCTTTAACCTGGCGCATGACCTCAGCGAGCTGCTGCCGCGCCAGGACGGCCAGACCACGCAGGTGCGGCTGCACAACGACGCGGTGGTGCAGGGCCTGTCGGAGCTGCCCTTCATGCAGGGTGTCAAACGCTGGGCGGTGCTGACGGTGGGCACCGGGCTGGGCAACGCCAGCTACCTCAACACCGGCCCGGAGCAAGCGCCTGCCGGCAAAGCCAGACCCTGATGCCGAACGCTGAGGCCGCGCACACCATTGGTCACGGCGATTTTCACGGCGATCTTTAATAAAACGTTTAACAGGCCTGAAAGGCAATCAGGGCGCGCGCAAGCAGCTATCTATTTCATAGCAACGAAGCGGCGAAACTGCGCACCCACCGACGCGCCGCCACCCTACCGCCAGCGCAATGCCTAGCGCGGCGCGATAGGCGCGCCCACCACCACGCCGGGCACAACAGGCATGTTCTGCGGCACGGTGTCCAGCACCACCTCAGGCTGCACGCGCCGCGGCTGCTCGGGCGGCAGCACCACACCCGGTGCGCCACCGGACGTGTTGGGCAAGGGCGTGCCGTCCACGGCGGGCCCGTTCACGGTGATGTACTTGATCACCGGTGCCGGCTGCCAGACGCGCGGCGGGCCGCCCTCGATGGCCTGCCCTCCCACGGGACCTGACACGTTTTGCGCGCCCAGCGGCTGGGGCATGCCGCCGTCGCCGCTCATCGCGGGCTGGCTTTCCTGCGGCGGCTCGGCGCCATTGAGCAGCGCTTCAATGCGCTGGCGTTCCTGGTCCGTCACGGCCGAGCCCTGCGGCGCGGCAAAGCGCAGGTTCACGTCCACCACCTTGGCCTTGATGGCGCCCTGGAAAAACTCGCCCACCATGGGCAGCGCGCTGCGGGCGCCCTGCCCATAGCTGTCAGCCATGGTCACGCGGTTGTCGTTAAAGCCCACCCACGCCCCGGCCACCAGTTGCGGGTGCATCATGATGAACCAGCCGTCGGTGTTGCCCTGCGTGGTGCCGGTCTTGCCGGCCACGTCGGCCTGGATGCCGTAGCGGCTGCGAATGGCGGCGCCCGTGCCCTGGTCGATCACGCCGCGCATCACGTCCAGCAGCGTCTGTGCCACGGTGGCCGGCATCACGGTTTCGGCCAGCTTGGGCTCAAACACCTCAAGCACCTTGCCGTTGCGGTCTTCCACCTGCGTGACGATCACCGGTTCTATATAGCGGYCGTCATTGGCCAGCGTGCCGTAGGCCGCCACCATTTCCTTGAGCGTGACCGGGCTGGTGCCCAGCGCGAGCGACGGCACTTCTTCCAGCTTGCTCTGGCGCACGCCCATGGCCTTGGCCAGCCTGGCCACATTGGCGGGGCCCACCGCATTCATGACCTGCGCGGTGATGGTGTTCTTGGAAAACATCAGGCCCTGGCGCAGCGACATCATTTCGCCGCTGGGGCCGCCGCCGTCCGTCGGCCGCCAGAAGTTGCCGTTGCCCAGCGGGATCTCCACCGCGCCGTCAAGGAAAACGTCGGACGGCCTGGCGCCGTTTTCAAACGCCGCGCCATACACAAAGGGCTTGAAGGTCGAGCCCGGCTGGCGGCGCGCCTGCTGCACGTGGTCGAACTGGTCGCGGGCAAAGTCGCGGCTGCCCACCCAGGCCCGAACCTGGCCATTGCTCGGGTCCAGCGCCATAAAGCCGGCCTGCAGGCGCGTCTTGTCGTCCTTCAGGTTCTGCATGAACTCGGCGTCCGCCAGCAGCGCCTTGACGACCTGGTCGTCGGGCTGCCCCTTGGCGCGCGCGGCCTTGTATTCGTCGGTGTCGCGCACAAAGGCTAAAGCCAGTTCGCGCGGCGCGCCGCTCTTGGCCTTCCAGCCCGAGTTAAAGCGCCAGTCGACAGACACGGTTTTCTGCAGCCGGTCTACCTGCGCGGCCAGCGCCTTGTTGGCCAGGTCCTGCAGGCGTGAATCAATGGTGGTGCGCAGCACCAGGCCGTCGGCATAGATGTTGTAGTTGTTGCGGTCGGCCCAGTCGATCAGCCAGCGGCGCAGCTGCTGCGCCAGGTGCGGCGCCGAGCCCAGGTCGTCTTCCTGGCGCTCAAAGTCAATGCGCAGCGGCTTTGCCTTCAGCGCGTCCAGCTGGGCCGCGGGCAGTTTCTCGTGCTTGACCATCTGCGCCAGCACCGTGTTGCGGCGCTGCATGGCGCGCTCGGGGTTGTTCACCGGGTTGTAGTAAGCCGTGCCCTTGAGCATGCCCACCAGCGTGGCGCTTTGCAGCACGTCCAGCTCGTTGGCGGATTTGTCGAAATAGGTGCGCGCCGCCATTTCAATGCCGTAGGCGTTGTACAGAAAAGGCACGGTGTTCAGGTAGCTCTCCAGGATTTCTTCCTTGGAGTAAACCGCCTCTATCTTGAAGGCCGTGATGGCCTCCTTCAGCTTGCGCGTGATCGACAACGAACGGCCGATCTCTTCGGGGTAGAGGTTGCGCGCCAGCTGCTGCGTGATGGTCGAGCCGCCCTGCGTCTTGCCGGCGGCGGTGTGCAGCACGGCCGACACCGTACGCTTGATGTCGAGGCCGTGGTGGTTGTAAAAGCGGTGGTCTTCGGTGGCGATCAGCGCGTCCACCACGCTGGGCGAAATGTCTTCAAGCTTGACCCAGTCGCGGTTGGCCCGCTTGAACACCGCCAGCACCTGGCCGTYGGACGACATCACCACCGAAGGCTTGGCGGTTTTGACTTTCAGCAGGTCGGTGATGCTGGGCGTGAACGGAATCAGGATCAGCACATACAGCAGCACCAGCGCCGGAATGGCCGCCAGTGTCAGCAGCACGCCGCGTTTGGTGGGGTGGCGCAAGCGGCCAGGAATGGTGGCCGCAAAGTCGCGAAGTTGGGTCAGGAGCTGTTTCATCATTGCCTGCAAGTCTAAATGGGAGGCGTAAACCGCCCTGTAGGACTGCGGCGATGGGGAAACGCTGGCTGTTGGGCGGGGCTGCTTCTGCGGCTTCTGAAACGCCGTTTTTCAGGCATTAAATTGGCCTCCAGCCTAATAACGACGAGCGCGAGCAGCTATTGTTTTTATAGCGTATTTCAGGGCAGATTTGGGGCGCTTTGGGCCGTTTTTGAGGAGGTTTTGGGCCCATTTTTGGCTGTTTTTGCCTTTTCCGCTCCATTTTGACGCTTTCCAGGCCATGTTCAGGCATCAAATCGGCCTCCAGCCCAATAAGGACGAGCGCTAGCAGCTATTGTATTGATAGCAGACGCCCGCCTTCCGGTGCCCCGCCGGAACTGAACCGGCCTGGCGTCATCCAATCGTTCGCGGCAAAACCATTGACGCTCCGCAGGTTCGCGCCAAAGCCGCAGGGCTGCGATCCCGCCGCCCTCATCCGTAAGAAACACGCCGCTGCGCCGACCAACCCTCATGCCACCCCAAAACACCCGACAACAATCAGCAACCATCGCCAAAGGCCAACGCATGATGACCCGCAGAAACTCCCTGCTCAAACTGGGCACCCTCTCCGCCGCCATGGCCACCGGCCTGCGCGGGCTGCTGGCGTCCGCGCCCGCCCACGCGGCCACACGCGCCTACGAAGTCACCCGCACCGATGCTGAATGGCAAAAGCTGCTGCGGCCCGACCAGTACCGCGTGCTGCGCAAGGCCGGCACTGAAACGCCCTTTACCAGCCCGCTCAATAAAGAAAAGCGCGCCGGCGTTTTCAGCTGTGCCGGTTGCGACCTGCCCCTTTTTGCCTCAACCACCAAGTTTGACAGCGGCACCGGCTGGCCCAGCTTCTGGCAAGCCATGACCAACGCCGTGGTCGAAGAAACTGACACCACCCTTTTCATGAAACGCACCGAAGTGCTGTGCCGCCGTTGCGGCGGGCACCTGGGCCATGTGTTTGACGACGGCCCCAAACCCACCGGCCTGCGCTATTGCATGAACGGCCTCGCTCTTAACTTCAAGGCAGCCTAAAAATGAACAAATACCTTTTCACCCTGGGCGCTGTGGCTTTGGCCGCTTGGGTCTTTATTGGCGGCGGCATGGGCACCAGCGCCCGCGCCTCAGAAGAAAAAGCCGTGAAGCTGCCCGTACCGGCCGTTGATGCCACAGCCACCGCGCAGGCAGGCACCGCCACCGCCGTGTTTGCCGGGGGCTGCTTCTGGGGCGTGCAGGCCGTGTTTCAGCACACCGAAGGCGTGCTGAACGCCGTTTCGGGCTATTCAGGCGGCGACGCATCCACCGCCACCTACAACCAGATCGGCTCAGGCCGCACAGGCCATGCCGAGGCCGTGCAAATCACCTACGACCCGAAAAAGATCAGCTACGGCAAGCTGCTGCAAATCTACTTTTCGGTGGCACACGACCCGACCACGCTCAACCGCCAGGGGCCCGACAGCGGCACGCAATACCGCTCTGCCGTGTTCTACAAAGACGCCGAGCAAAAGAAGGTGACCGAAAGCTACATCGCCCAGCTCGACGCAGCCAAGGCCTTCCCGAACAAAATCGTGACGCAGCTTGCGCCGCTGGCCGCCTTCTACCCCGCCGAGGCCTACCACCAGGACTACGCCACCCTGCACCCCAACCAGCCTTACATCGCCAGGTTTGACCTGCCCAAGATCGCGAACCTGAAGGCCGTGATGCCCGAGGTCTACCGCGAAAAACCCGTGCTGGTGTCGCAGGCCGGCAAGTAAGGCGCAGGCCCGCTTCAGCGGGAACATAGGGCGTGCACGGCGTAGGCCATACCGCCGACTTGGCGCCGATGCGCCCTATTCCCCGGCTGAAACCCCTGAAGTCGGCAATGGCCTACAAACACAAGGGGCCAGGCGCGCTAATGTGGTCTTTTACCTTAGCAGGCAAAGGAGCAACCACCATGGCAAACACCGATACATCCCCATCGCACGCAGGCGAACAGCCTGCGCGCATCAACCTGAACGACAAAGCCACCACCGCGCAGTGGCTCAAGAAGCTGGACGTCACGGAAGAACAGCTGCGCGAAGCCGTAGCCGCCGTGGGCGACAAGGCCACCAATGTAGAGATGCACCTCAAGGGCGCCCGCAGCACCACCAATTCAGACCGCGTGCATGAAGCGATGACGGAGCACTGAGCTTGAAGCGAGTTTGATGTTCGCTTGAAGTTTGCTTGATGGCGGCGCGCATTGCCGCCAAAATGCCAGGGATACCACCCGGCCGCTCACCGCCGTTCATCGTGTTCAGCGCATGCAGCAAGATGCGCAGGAGGTTTTGCCATGGCATTGCAGACACGCGCTTCATCCCACGCTCCTCAACAATCAGGCCCAACCCAGATCACCCGGCGCACCGCGCTGGCGGCCGTCCCCGGTTTGGCAACGTTATCCAGTTTGGCGGGCCTGGCCGGTTTGAGTTTGCCGGCCGCCACACAGGCGCAAACACCCGGCACCGTACGCCTGCAATCGTGGCCGCTGAACGCCCGCACCTTCACCGGCATTCACGACATCGCCCCCGCACCTGACGGCGGCGTGTGGTTCTCGGCCCAGCGCAGCGGCCACCTCGGCTGGTTTGACCCGCGCACCGGCAAGTCAGACCTGGTGGCCTTGGGCAATGGCTCATCACCCCATGGTGTGATCGCCGGGCCCGACGGCGCAGCCTGGCTGACCGACGGCGGGCAAAACGCGATAGCCCGCGTGGCCTGGCCTTCGCGCGAAGTGAAAGTCTTCCCCCTGCCCGCCGGCACACCGTACGCCAACCTCAACACCTGCGCCTTCGACGGCGATGGCAACCTCTGGTTCACCGGGCAAAGCGGTTACGTCGGCAAGGTCGATGTGCGCACAGCCAGCGTCACGGTGAAAGAGTCCCCCCGCGGTCGCGGCCCCTACGGCATCTGCGCCACACCCAAGGGTGACGTGTGGTGGTGCTCACTGGCCGGCTCCTTCATCGCGCAACTCGACCGCAAGACAGGCGAGTCACGCATCGTTGAACCTCCCACCCCACGCCAGGGCGCCCGCCGCGTCTGGTCAGACAGCAGGGGCCGCATCTGGGTATCCGAATGGAACAGCGGCAACCTCTCAATGCATGACCCCGCACTGGGCTCAGGCCCCAGCAGCTGGCGCGCGTGGAAGGCCCCTGGCACCGAGCCGCACATCTACGCCGTGTACGTTGACCACAAAGACATCGTCTGGGCCTCAGAGTGGAGCAGCAACGCCCTCTTGCGCTTTGACCCGGCGACAGAGAAGTTTGAGGTGATCACCATGCCGCGTGCTGCGGCGAGCGTGCGGCAGATCCTGGGCCGGCCTGGGGAGGTCTGGTTGCCTGAGAGCGGGACGGAGTTTGTGACGGTGGTGAGGACGGCGTGAAAGGTCGCCGAACCTGAGACAGGGCTTAGTGCACGTCAATCAGCACCGCCCTGCTCGGCAAGCGCAACAATAATGCCCTCAGGCCCGCGGATGTAGGCCAGCCGGTACGTGTCCCCGTACTGCATTTCGCCAATGATCTCGGCCCCACGGGCGCGCATATGCGCAACGAGCGCATCAATGTCATCCACGGCGAACATCACGCGGCGAAAGCCCAGCGTGTTGACCGGCGCATCCACCGGCCCAAACCTGATGGCGTCAGGCGTGTGGAACTTGTCAAGCTCAATGCCCTGCCCATCGGGCGTCCGCATCATCGCAAGGGTGGCTCGCACATCCTTGAGCCCGATCAGGCTGCCGACCAA
>NZ_JBFUBD010000083.1:0-11488 GCF_056405935.1 Polaromonas sp. P1_E3 | reverse complement strand
CTGCTCAACACGCGAGCGGCCGGTGTAGGGTTTGGATTTTTCGTCTTTGTAGCGCTGCTCGTACGCAGCGATGATTTTGTCGAGGTGCTCAGTGATCGCACGCGCCGGCTGGCCGGACTGCACCAGCTGGGCTGCGGCCATGAGCTGCTGGCCCAACGCGGTGTCGTCGGGGTTGGCCGCCGCGGCCGGTAAAGGCTCATCCGGTATGGCGGGCTGGCTGAGGGCCGGAAAGACGGTAAAAGCGGTAACGGCGGCAACGAGGCAGGCAGCCAGTGCCCTTGTTGCCGTCCATGCGGTTTGTTGTTGTGACGTTTTGTGCATCGTGGGCATCCGGTTTAGCTGGTGACCTGGCAACGGCCGGTCAGAGYGCCTTGCCCAGCCGCGCCACACCCTCTTCAATCCTGGCCACATCCGCCGTGGCAAAGCTCAGCCGCAACGTGGCCAGGTCCGGGTTGCTGGCGTAGAACGGTGCGCCGGGCACAAAGGCCACGAGTTGCTCAATCGCTTTTTTGGCGAACTCACCCGCGTCTTTGCTCTTGCCGCCTGCACCCGTGAGGCGTGCCCAGAAGAACAGGCCGCCCTGCGGCTGGGTGAATTCAATCGCGTCGCCGAGCTCGCGCTTGAGCGCTGCGCCCATGGCATTGGCGCGCTCGCCGTACACCTTGCGCACATGCGTCAGCGTGGCGGGCATGCGGCCGGCCTTGAGGTATTGGGCGGCAGTGGCCTGGGCGAAGGTGCTGGTGTGGGCGTCGCTGAACTGTTTGCACATGGTGGCTTTGGCCAGCAATTCGGCGGGCGCGATCATCCAGCCAACGCGCAGGCCGGGGCTGAGCACCTTGCTGAGTGAGCCGCAGTGCGCCAGCAGCTCGCGGCTGCCGGGCACGCCGGCGCTCAGGGCCAGCAGCGAAGGCGGTGGCGCCTCACCGAAGTAGAGGTCGCCATACGGGTCGTCTTCGACGATGAGCGTCTGGTATTTAACGGCCATCTCGAGCACCTTCTTGCGGCGTTCGAGGCTGAGCAGTGCGCCGCTGGGGTTGCCGAAGGTGGGAATGAGGTAGACGAACTTGGGCTTGTGCTGGGCGATGAGTTGTTCGAGCTCGTCGGTCTTGACGCCATGGGCATCGATGGGCGCGCTGATGAGTTCGGCGCCGTACAGGCGAAAGCACTGGATGGTGGCAAGAAAGGTGGGGCCTTCAACGATGACCTTGTCGCCGGGGGAGATCATGGTCTTGCCCAGYAAATCAAGCGCCTGCTGGCTGCCGGTGGTGACGATGAGGTTTTCAGGGGCGACGCCTTGGGCGCCCTTGGTGGCCATGAAGGCGCTGAGCTGTTCGCGCAGCGGGCCATAGCCTTCGGTGGCGCCGTATTGCAGCGTGCCGCCGGGCTCTTCTGTCAGGGCCTTGTTGCTGGCCTCCTGGATGCCGGCCACGTCAAACATGGCGGGGTCCGGAAAGCCGCCGGCAAAGCTGACGATGCCGGGCTTGCCCAGCAATTTGAAGAGTTCGCGGATGGCGGAGGTTTCAACGTTGTTAAGGCGGTCGGCAAATTGCAGTGGCATGAGGGTCTCGCTTTCTGTTTTGTATTGTCGCCAATTTGCGCGCAGGTTTCCTGCGGTGTGGGCCACCGGCCCGGCCGCGCCCGCCGCAAGCCTGCGCGGGCGACGCCTGGCAAGCAGCTCAACACAGGCCCCTTGACAGAGTAACAGTCTAGAGTAATACTCCAGTCATGAGTTCAGCCACACCCCCTACCGCCGCCCTCTCCACCCGCGAGCGCCTGCTGGACGCCGCCACCAAAGTGTTCCTGGCGCACGGCTTCACGGCCGCCTCGATGGACATGGTGCGCCAGGAAGCCGGTGTGAGCAACGGCAGCCTGTACCACCACTTTCCCACCAAGGCACAGCTGGCCGACGCGCTGTATGCCCACACGCTGCGCGATTTCCATGCGGCGCTGATGCAGCCCATCAGCGGCAAGGCATCGGCCCAGTCGGGCGTCAAGGGCCTGATGCGCGCTTACATCCAGTGGGTGCTGCAACACCCCGACCAGGCGCGGCTGCTGCACACGCTGCGGCGCGGCGGCGACATGGCGGGCGGCGCCGAGATCGACGCGGCGAATGAACAGGCCTTTGCCACGCTGAAGGCCTGGGTGGCGCAGCAGGTGGAGGCCGGCGAGATGCGGGCCATGCCTTTTCACCTGTGGATGGCGTTGATGTTTTCACCGGCGATGTCGCTTACGCAGGGCTGGGTCAGCCAGCCCACCCCGGCCGTCACACCCAAAGTGCGGGCCGCACTGGAACACGCGGCCTGGATGGCCATGGCGCCCTGAACACCTTCCCCCGATTCAACAAGGAGTACCTGCATGAAAGTTTTCAATGTTCACCAACGCCTGCTGCACGCCAAACCAGAGCAGGTAGGCGCGCTGATTGATTCGCTGGGCTCGCCGGCAGATGCCTTGTGGCCCGGCAAGGTCTGGCCGCGCATGAAGTTCGACAGGCCGCTGGCCGTGGGCGCCATCGGCGGGCACGGGCCCATCCGCTATGTGGTGGAGGCTTACACGCCGGGCCAGTCTGTGCGGTTTCGCCTGACCGCGCCGGCGGGGTTTGACGGCTGGCACGGCTTTGAGGTGCTGGACGCCACGCCCGCGCACAGCGTGCTGGAGCACCGCATCGAGATGAAGGCACGCGGCACGGCCCTGCTCTTCTGGCCGCTGGTGATTGGGCCCCTGCATGACGTCTGCGTGGAAGACGTTCTGTCGCAGGCACAGCTCTCGCTGGGCAACGAGCCCCGGCCGGTACCCTGGCCCGGCTACATACGCCTGCTGCGCTGGCTGGTGTCGGGCGGCAAGCGGCTGACACCTCCCTTTGCGCGCAGCCAGCATGCCCGCTGACATGTTGATGTGGGCCCGCGAGATGCTGGGCCGTCAGCCTTTCAGCGCGATGCTGAACGCGCAGCTCGATGCCTTTGCGCCCGGCAGCGCGGAGCTGTCGGTACCCGTGGTGCCTGGCCTTTTGCAACAGCACGGCTTTGTGCACGGCGGCGTGTTGTCTTATCTTGCGGACAACGCGCTTACGTTTGCGGGCGGTTCGGTGCTGGGCGACTCTGTCACGTCAGAGTTCAAGATCAACTACCTGCGGCCGGCCAAAGATGCTGACCGCCTGCTGGCCGTGGCCACGGTGGTGGGCAGCGGCAAGACCCAGGCGGTGTGCCGTTGCGATATTTTTGTGCTGCGCGGGAAAGAGCGCATTTTGTGCGCGGCGGCGCAGGGCACGATACGCAAGGCGGGCTAGACACAGCAACAGGTGGCCGCTGGCGCTAGACTTGCCGGCATGCCTTTGACCCAGACGCAAGAGCCCACGCCCAACCCGCACCAGCGTACCTACATCGCCCGCATCAACCGGGTGGTAGACCACGTCAGCGCGCACCTGGACAGCACGCTGGACCTGCAAACGCTGGCCGATGTGGCGCACTTTTCGCCCTGGCACTTTCACCGCGTGTTCCAGGCAGCCATGGGCGAAACCCTGGCCGACTGCGTGCGCCGACTGCGGCTGGAGTCAGCGGCGCAGCGCCTGATATTTACGCAGCAGACCGCGCTGCAAATCGCGCTTGACACGGGCTTTGCGTCGGCCGAGGTTTTCAGCCGTGCCTTTCGCGCCCACTTCGGTACAACGCCCACGGCCTGGCGGCGCGGCGACTGGCGCGGCTGGGCAGCGCGCCAGGTGCGTGAACATGGCAAGAATCATCAAGCCCATCACAAGCCGAATCAAGACTCCATCATGGCGCTGTTTAAAGATAGAACCCTCTGGCCCGTGGGGCCGGTTTTATCTGAAAGAGGCTTGAACATGCACATTGAACTGAAGACCTTTCCGGCCATGCGCCTGGCTTACATGCGCAACACCGGCCCTTACGGCGACCAGGTGGCGCAGCTGTGGCAACGCTTTGTCGCCTGGTGCGGCCAGCACGGCTACATGAACCCGCGCCCCAGGATGTACGGCATCAGCCAGGACAACCCCGAGATCACGCCGGCCGACAAGTGCCGCTATGACGCCTGCATTGAGGTAGACGAGGCTTTCAAACCGCAAGGCGAGATAAGCGTGCAAAACTTTGGCGGCGGGCGCTATGCCTGCGGCCGCTTCACCGGCAAACCCGGCAACGAAGTGCACGAAGCCTGGACGCACATGTTTGCCGAGTGGCTGCCGCAAAGCGGCTACCAGCCGGAGAACAAGCCGGCGCTGGAGCTGTATGAAGAAGACTTCGTGATGGACCCGAAAACGGGCAACTTCAGCTGCTGGCTCTGCGTGCCGGTGCGGGCGCTGTAGCGCCGGGTCTTGCTCCGGCTATGTGCTCTTTGCTGAGGGTGGCTGGCCGGGGGTTGCCCGGCGTGCAACTCACTTTCTTTTGCTTCGCCAAAAGAAAGTAAGCAAAGAAAAGGCGACCCGCAGTCTGGGTCCCCTGCGCTACGCTACGGGGCAACCTGCGCTGCTCGACTCCGGCGGCGGTCCGCAGAACTCGCTACGTTGCACTTCGCTCAAACAACTGCGGCCCGACCTTCCGCCTCCGTCTGCGCTGYTCGGCCCAGCCAGGACGGGGAAGTCCGAATTCGGGTACCGAAAGTCAAGACCAATACCAATACCAATACCAATACCAATACCAATACCAACAAGGACTCGCCRTGGCGAGTCCTTGTTTCTTCGGGTGTTCGGAGTTTTGCCTTCGGCTTTGGTATTCCTTCCCACCCCCTTGTGGATGCGCCGAGGAGCGCAGGGCCAGACGGATCAGGGCAAAAACTTGTTTGAGCCGAAGGCGAGTTGTTTTTGACCCCGGCTGGACCGAGCACCGCAGGTTGCCCCGCAGCGAAGCGCAGGGGACGCAGGAACCAGGGTCGCCTTTTCTTTGCTTACTTTCTTTTGGCGAAGCAAAAGAAAGTGAGTTGCATGCCGGGCAACCCCCGGCCAACCGCCCTCAGCAAAGGGCGCGCCCACCAACTCACCAACACCATCACAACCCCGCCAGCGGCAACACCTTGCCCTCAGCCGATGAAGGCGGCGCAATGCGCAGCACGCGCGCCAGCGTGGGCGCGATGTCTACCACTTCCACGCGTGCATCGATGCGGCCGGGCTTCACCCATGCCGGGCCGTACATCAGGATGGGCACCTGGGTGTCATACGGATGCGGTGAGCCGTGCGTGGCAACGGTGTTGCCGAACATCCAGCCGGGCCTGAGCGAATACTGCACGTCGCCCGACACATCCGCGTGCCAGGACTTGCGGATCTGGTCGAAGAAAGGCGCGCCGGCACGGCTTGCGCTTTGCAGTTCCCGCCGTGTGTAGGCTGCGACAAAGCCGGGTTCGGCCAGCAGCAGCGTGCGGGCTTCTTCTGCCAGCGCATTGGCATCGGCCTGCTTTTGTGCGATGAGTTTTTTATCAAGCAGCAGGCTGGAGCCTGAGAAGCCTGCGGCCCATTTGCCCTCACCAAAGCGCTTTTCCAGCCCGGCATTGACGCGCGCCAGCACCTGGCTGCTGTTGACGCGCCCGGCCTCGCGCCCCTGGCTGGCCAGGTAGTCAGGTGACGGCATGAAGCCATGGTCGGCCGTCAGCATGACGAGGTAGTTGTCTTTGCCGATGCGTGCGTCCAGGTCCTGGAAGAATGACTGCAGCATGCGGTCGAGTTGCAGCAGGTGGTCGTGCGACAGGCGCGACTCGGCGCTGAAAGCGTGGTTCACGTAGTCGTGGCCCGACAGGCTGACCGACAGGATGTCGGGAATGTCGTCCTGCCCCAGTTGCTCGCCGGCAATGGCAGCGCGGGCGAATTCCAGCGACATGGCATCGACAAAAGGCCCGCGCAGCAGCGAGTTGTAAAAACGCGGGCCTGGCGCCGTGTCGTCAGGCGCGCCATACATGGCGGGCAAGCCGCCGCCGGCAGGGCCAAACCATTTTTGCTGGTCGGGCACCGAGCGCGCATAGGCAGCCTCGGGCAGCACGGCCTTCCATTCGGCCTTGAAGTAGCGGTCGGCCGGCTTCTGGCTATTAAAGGCATTGACCCAACCCGGGTGTGCGGCCATGTAATGCGTGCTGGACGCAAACTGCCCCGTGGCACCCATGTACATATAGGCCGTGCCGGTTTTGCCGGCGGGCAGGATGGCGCCGCGGTCCTTGCCGGAAATGCCGATCACTTTCGAGCGGCTGTCGACGCGCCGCAACACGTCGCCCACAGTTTCGGCCTTGAGGTTTTTGGGGCTGGTGCCGTCCAGGGCATTGGTGGCGTGGCCGATGTAGGTGGCCGTGGTGTCGCCCGTGCAGTACACCGGCTCGGCGGTGACCGGGTCGCGCCAGTCATTGCCGATGATGCCGGTACGGTGCGGGTAAGCGCCGGTGAGCATGGTGGCGTGGCCTGCCGCGGTAACGGTAAAGGCATGGCCGTAATGCGCGTTGGCAAACCACGCGCCGCGGTCAAGGAAGCGCGCCAGGCCGTCGGGTGCGAGCTGGTCGCGGTAGTCCAGCACCTGGCGCTGCGGCAGCCCGTCCACCACCAGGAAGACCACCAGTTTTGGCCGCGGTGCAGCGGCCTGCGAAGGTGCGGTAGAGCCGGGCGCGGTGGCACAACTGGCCAGCAACACAGCCGCGAGTGCAGCAACCAGAAAGCGCAGAGGTGTGTGAAGTTTCATGGAGATCATGCGGATGATGCTAGGTGAATTCATGATTTGCGGGCAACAGTAGTCACCCGTAGCGCGCCTGGCCGTCACGGCCTGTTGCCAGGCAGGCGTGCATGGTAACCGGAGGCATTACGTACCCATAGGTGTCCTCCATGTAGGACCATGGCTTTGCGAACTACTACTTCTGTCTTGTTCACATTTGGTTTCAATGCCAGATGATTGACGTGCATTTCCCTTCTGGTGCAGGATGCATTGATGACGAACAAGGAAGCACCGGACACACCGCCCAGCGTGGCGCCCTACGTCGCAGCGCCAGGGGAGACCGAGGTTGACCGCGTGGTGACGGCGAGCATGTGCAACATGCGCGAAGGCATCTTTGCGCAGATGGAAAACATCCGCACGGAGTCGCTGCGCCACAACACGCCCCTGGGCCTTCATGTGGTGCTGCATTACCAGAGCGGCTGGTTTGTGCATTGGGTGGAAGGGCCTTCGGCGGCCGTGCGGGACCTGCTGCAGCACGTACAGCACGACCCGCGCCACCATTCGCCCCATACCTTGCACACCAGCAAGGGGCGGCGGCTGTTGCCCACGCCCTGGTCGATGGCGATGTCGCAGGCCACTGAGTCGGCGGTTTATTTCGGCCGCCGGGTCATGGCCCTGCGGGAGCAGCTTGAAAAGGGCAAGCAGTACTCGCCGTCATCGGTGCTTCGCCGCCTGTCGGCGCCCATGCAGCTTGCGCAGGCACAGGCGCTGGCCGACCCCGAAGCCTTTCACCGCATGGGCATCTGCTCGGCCAGCGGCAACGAGGCTTTTGACATGGTGGAGTGGCTGGCCCAAAAAACCGGCGGGACGGTAGCCAAACGGCGCTTTGCCGGCGAGACTGACTTTGACGGCAGCAGCGAATACGTCGACTTCATGGAAGGCGGCTACCCCTGCCGGTTGATTGCCGTGGCGCGCAATGGCCTGACGCACGGGCTGCGCCGCGCCTTCCTTCCGGACTGGCCGTATTTTGTGATGCTTTTTTGCGGCCTGGCCAAGTTTGACGATGCGTTGATGGCCCGCATGATCGCTGCCTGCGACGGCCTGGCTKCCAGGCCGGTGCTGGTGGGGGTTGCGCGCGACACGGCAACCCACCAGCGCATGCAGGACATGGCACAGGCGGCGCAACTGGAGTATGTGGTGGGAGGTGTTGCCACACCCGACAACTGCAGCGCCATCTGGCAGATGATGCGCGACCAGCTGGGCCATGCCGGTGCGCCTTCGAGTTCAGTGTGGGATGTGCCGCGCATGGTGGCCTGAACCGCCCTGCTCTGCTTTTATCCTTGCGCCTGAAAAGCCGGAAGCTCGCTGCATAGCCGGGGCCCGGTGCGTGCCGGTGCGCGCCGGTGCTGCACGCCGATACACTGCGAGGCATGAAAAAAGAAGACATCGCCCCGTTCTTTGCCACGCTGAAAGCCGCCAACCCGATGCCGGTGACGGAGCTCGAATACACCAGCGTGTTTGAACTGCTGGCAGCGGTGCTGCTGAGCGCGCAGGCCACGGATGTCAGTGTGAACAAGGCCACGCGCAGGCTCTACCCCGTGGCCAACACGCCGCAGGCCATCCTTGACCTGGGACTGGAGGGCCTGGAGTCGTACATCCGCACGATCGGGCTTTACCGCACCAAGGCCAAAAACCTGCTGGCCACCTGCGAAATCCTGGTGAAGCAGCACGGCGGCCAGGTGCCGCGCACGCGTGAAGCGCTGGAGGCCCTGCCCGGTGTGGGCCGCAAGACAGCCAATGTGGTGCTGAACTCGGCTTTCGGTGAAGCGGTGATGGCGGTCGACACGCACATCTTTCGCGTCAGCAACCGCACAGGCCTGGCACCCGGCAAGAACCCGCTGGAAGTCGAGCTGGGCCTGCTCAAGCGCGTGCCCACCGAATACCTGGTGGACGCGCACCACTGGTTGATCCTGCACGGACGCTATGTGTGCATCGCGCGCAAGCCCCTGTGCTGGCAGTGCGCGGTGGCGCCGTGGTGCGACTTTGAGCCAAAGACGCCTGTGCCTGCGTAGGCCACAGGCAGCCGCGCTTGCGTTTGACCCCGCGCTATTAAATCAGTAGCTGCCGGCGCTTAGGCGACGAGGGCTGAATACGAATCCCCCGCTCGCACAGGTGTGTAGTACTTGCAGCTTACGGGGAGTTTCCCTGTGTTGCGCACGGTCAACGCCGCAGTGCCGCGCCGTCGCGCAGGGTGGGTATCCATCTCGCGAAGCGTGCGAACTGGGGAATTTTTCCTCTCGGGACGACCTATCATTGAAAGCTCCGCTGGCTCAGCCAGATTTTTTGATGGATGAGTCATGTTCAACATTTCGGCTTCACGTACCGTTCTTCGCGCCCTGAGTCTGTATCTCGTATTTTTCGCGAGTGCCAGCCATGCGCAAAAAGCCTGGGTCATCGGCCAGTCCGCGCCCCTGAGTGGCAGCAACGCCAGTTTCGGACGCGACATTCAGGACGGCGCTCAGGCCTACTTCAAGTCAGTCAACGCCAAAGGCGGCGTAGCCGGCCTGCCAATCCAGCTGGTGACGCTGGACGATAAAAACGACCGCAAGCTGGCCGGCGCCAACACCACAAAACTGCTGGCCGAAAATGACGCGATGGCCCTGTTTGGTTACGCGTCGGCCACGCTGAGCCTGGACGCCATGCCCCAGGCGGAGAAAGCCGGTGTGCTGTTTTTTGCACCATTCTCCGGTGCCAACCCGGTGCGCAAGCCAAGCCCGGTGGTGTACACGCTGCGCGCATCCTACGGCGACGAGCTTGAAAGAATGCTGTCCTTCTGGACCGGTCTGGGCCTCAAGCAGGTGGTGGTGGTGCATTACGACGACGAGGTCGGCAAGCAGAATCTGGCCGTGGTGGTGGCCTATCTGGCCAAACAGGGCAAGAAGCCCGAGGCTTTCTCCCTGCAGCGCAATGCCAAGGTGAGTGAGGCGCAGGTCGCGCAGCTGCTCGCGCTCAAGCCCGACGTCCTCATCAACACCGTGCTGTCCGGCGCCGCGGCTGACATCAGCAAGCAGGTAGTGGCACAGGGCAAATTCATTCCGATGTCCAGCCTGTCTTTCGTGGGCGCACAGCAGTACATCGAAGCTGCTGGCGAAGCCGGCGCCGGAGTGTCCATCTCTCAGGTCGTGCCCAATGCGGCATCCCCGCTGCCGGTGGTCAAGGAATGCGCCAAGGCGCTGCAGGACGCCGGCGTCAAGCAGGTCATGAACAGCACTCATCTGGAAGCTTGCATTGGCGCGAAGGTGCTGACCGAAGCCATGCGCCGCAGCAAAAAGCCAGGCGATGCCAAAGCACTGCTGGCTGCGATGAGCGCGATGGGCAGCTATGACACCGGCGGCTTCGTGGTGTCCTATTCACCAGGTCAGAACCACGGCAGCAAGTACGTGGAGCTGGGCATGGTGACGCGCGACGGCAAGCTGCGCAATTGAGGCGCGCCGCTGCTGCGGCCTCTGCAGTCTCGAAAATGCGGCAAGAAATGGCCTTTCAGCCCTTGCCGCTTGAGCGCCAGCAGCTACTGATTTAATAGCACGGCGTCAAACGCAAGGGCCGCAGCCAGCGGCGTAACGAAGCGCTTAACGGGCGAAGGTGCCGTCGGCGCGAATCATCGTCAAGTTAACGAAGCGCGAACCCAGGTTGCTCTGCTTGCTGTAAGTCAGCGCGAAACCGCCCAGGTCTTCGTTGGTGAATGTTTCGAGCGTGCTGATGAGTTTGGCCCGCGTAACCGGCGCGGGGGTTTTCTGCAGTGCACGTACCACCAGCTTGGCGTTCAGGAAACCTTCCATGCTGTTGTAGCTGAACTTCTTGTCGCCGTTGGCCGAGATGATGGTCTGGTATTCACGCACCACGGCGTTGCCCAGCTCGGTAAACGGGTAAGGCACAACCTGGGAAGCAATCACGCCCGCTGCACCGTCCTTGAGCTCGGCATGCAGGCCGGACGACACGCTGAGCACCATGAACTGGGCGGTCACGCCCTTGGCACGAAAAGCCTGGATGAACGCCGCATTGGGCTTGGCCTGGCCAATCAGGATCACGGCCTGCGGCTGCGCTGCGGCAATCACGTCAGCGGCCTTGGCCACGTCCAGCGTGCCGCGCGGCACCGGGGCCACGGCAGCGGCCGTCGCGCCGCGCTTTTGCATGGCGGCGTTCAGGGCTTCCAGGCCTTCCTTGCCGAAGGCGTCGTCCTGGTACATCACGGCGATCTTCTTGATGCCGATGGTCCATGCGTGATTGACGGCTGCTTCGATCTCGTCGGTAGTGCTGGCACGCACGTGGAACAGGTTGGACACATAGGGGTCGCGCAGCGACTTTGCGCCGCTGGTGTTGCCGATCTCCGCAATGCCGGCAGCCTGGACCAGGGGCACGATCTTCAGCATGTTGGCCGTGCCGCGATAGCCCACCAGCGCCACGGCGTTCTGGGTTTCGATCAGGGCCTTGGTGTTTTCGGCCGTCTTGTCGGGGTTGAAGCCGTCGTCCATGCTGACGAGCTTGATCTTCTCGCCGCGGATGCCACCCTTTTTGTTGATGTCGTCAAAGTACGCGTTCATGCCGCGCACATAGTCGGTCGTCAGCGCGGCGCTGTTGCCGGAGAGGTCGCCCGAGTGGCCGAGCACGATGTCGGCCGATGCGGCCGATGCGGCCAGACCCAGAAAAAAAGCGGCCAGCAAACGGCCGCCTTTTGAAAAATTAACAACTTTCATGAAACGAATCCCTACCCTCTTGTGAAAAAAATTGTGTGAATAAAAAAGCCGGCCCAGGGCCGGCTTGTGCTTCCGGTGCGCGAGGTGGTCAGGCGTCGACCCTGACCT
>NZ_JBFUBD010000082.1:0-11810 GCF_056405935.1 Polaromonas sp. P1_E3 | reverse complement strand
CAACAACAAGATGGTCAAGAAGCCGAAGAAGGACACCTCGCCGCCCAAGACGGTGTCGCCTGACGCGGTGCGCCCGACCATCGTGACGCAGGTACCGCTGCGCGGCAAGCTGAAGAACAAATAAGGCCTTGATGGCCGGCTCTGGCGATTCGCCTGAAAATTTGCGGGAAGAAATCCCGGCTGCTGCTACCGCACAGCCGGGTAATCCGCTGCACGGCGTCAAGCTGGAGGCCATCGTCACCGCACTGTCAGACCACTACGGCTGGGAAGAGCTGGGGCAGCGCATCAACATCCGCTGCTTCACCCACGATCCCAGCGTGGCGTCCAGCCTGAAATTTTTGCGCAAGACACCCTGGGCACGCGAGAAGGTTGAAAGCCTCTACCTCTTCATGCTGCGCGAAGTCAAACGCAGCAGCCCGCCGGTTCACAACTTCCCGCCGCCTAAAGCCAGGCCCCAACCCTAGAGGGGATTGGCGAACAAGAGCATCATGGCGATGCCCACACCGATCAGGAAGTTGGCATCGATCAGCCCGGCCAGCAGGAACATCTTGACCTGCAGCGGCTCCATCATTTCGGGCTGGCGCACGGCGCCTTCCAGAAATCGCCCGCCCATCGCCCCTATGCCCAGGCAGGCGCCAATGGCGCCCAGGCCGATGATCAATCCACATGCAATGGCAATGGCACCTGCGTCAGTCATGATTTCTTCTCCTTGGTTAAAAACTTTTCGTTGACTGAATCATGAAGGCCGAGCCGCCGCAGAACAATTACCCCGCAGGTAATGTCATCGACATTCCAGAGGTGAGGCTGCTACACGCCGATGCGTTCCTGCTGGTGCTGGACAAGCCTTCAGGACTGCTCTCAGTGCCGGGACGCGGCGAAGACAAGCAAGACTGCCTGAGCGCCCGCGTACAGGCGGCCTTTCCTGATGCCCTGGTCGTGCATCGGCTGGACCAGGCGACCTCAGGCCTGATGCTGATGGCGCGCGGTACGGCCATGCAGCGCGCGCTGAGCCGATCGTTCGAAACGCGTGAGGTTGGCAAGCGCTACCTAGCGGTGGTAAGCGGCCACTTGCCCGCACCGGGTGATCCGAATGCCCCGGACGGCTGGGGCCTGATCGACCTGCCCATCATCGTGGACTGGCCACGCCGGCCGCTGCGCATCATCGATGCCGAACGCGGCAAGCCCAGCCAGACCCGCTGGCGCGTGCTGGCGCATGACACGGCGGCTAACACCACACGCGTGGAACTCGAACCCGTCACCGGCCGGTCACACCAACTGCGCGTGCACCTGAAAGCGCTGGGCCATCCCATTCTGGGCGATGCGCTGTATGCGCCCGAAACGGTGCAGGCCGCCGCGCCGCGGCTGTTGCTGCATGCCTGCGCGCTGCACTTTACCCATCCGGCGAACGGCATTGCAATGCAGTTTGAAAGTACGCCGGGGTTTTAGCATCTGGCTACCGCGTGGCGCAAAGCAGGGTTTGCGCACGAGCGCTACCATGCAGCCATGAACGCATCGAACCACCTTACCCTCATCACAGGCGCTTCGCGCGGCAYGGGCTTTTCCATGGCGCGCCAACTGCTCACCGCCGGCCACACCGTATTGGGAATTTCGCGCACCGCCGTGCCTGAACTGCAAGAACATGCCCAGCATGTCGGCGCGACAGTGCTGCAATGGGCGCATGACCTGGCGGACAGCGGATCACTGAGTGAGAAGCTCGAAAGCTGGCTCAAGGATTCATATGCCAAGGCTGCGTGGACCAGCGTCACGCTGATCAACAACGCGGGCGTGATCCCGCAGATCGGCTCGCTGGACCAGATTGGCGAAGCCGACCTGGCAAGGGCGCTGCGTGTGGGGCTGGAAGCGCCCATGCAAATCACCGCCGCATTCCTGCGCGCCACCGGCGGCTGGCAAGCACCGCGCAAGGTGCTCAATATTTCCTCCGGCCTGGGGCGCCGCGCCATGGCGTCGCAAGCGGCCTACTGCGCCGCCAAAGCCGGCATGGACCATTTCACCCGCTGCCTGGCACTGGAAGAAGCCCTGAAACCCCACGGCGCCAAAGTCTGYTCACTCGCGCCGGGCGTGATCGACACCGGCATGCAGGAGCAACTGCGCGCAGCCGACCCCAAAGCCTTTCCGGATCGCGAGTCGTTTGTGGGATTGAAGACAGGTGGATCTCTCACATCGCCTGAAGACGCTGCGGCGCGCATCCTGGCGTTCCTGAACCGACCTGACTTCGGCGCCAACCCGGTAGGCGACGTCAGAGACTAGCCCCGGCTGACTACCCAAAGAACTCTCTAACCCAGCAGGAGCCGCGGARCCGGCTTTGCCGGGCCGCTGGCTTCGCCCCCTGCAAGGGGGGAACAGACTACACGCAGTGAGTCTGGACGGGGGTGTTCAATATATTTCCGGCACCACAATGTTTTGCGGAACCGGCGCACGCACATAGTCCTCATGGCGCACCCGTTCGGGCAGCACGATGGGCGGGTGCGGAGTTTCCTGGTAGGGCATTTGCTGCAGCAGGTGGTGGATGCAATTGAGGCGGGCCTTTTTTTTGTCGTCCGCCTGCACCACCCACCACGGAGCCTCTGGGATGTGGGTGCGGTCCAGCATGATCTCTTTGGCCTTGGTGTATTCCTCCCAGCGGCGGCGTGATTCCAGGTCCATGGGGCTGAGCTTCCATTGCTTGAGCGGGTCGTGGATGCGGCCCAGGAAGCGCAGGTGCTGCTCTTCGTCAGAGATGGAGAACCAGTACTTGATGAGCTGTATGCCCGAACGCACCAGCATCTTTTCAAACTCCGGCACAGTGCGGAAAAACTCTTCGTACTGGTCGTCGGTGCAAAAGCCCATGACGCGCTCCACGCCGGCGCGGTTGTACCAGCTGCGGTCGAACAGCACGATCTCGCCGGCAGCCGGCAGGTGGGACACATAGCGCTGGAAGTACCACTGCGTGCGCTCGCGGTCGTTCGGGGCTGGCAGTGCCGCCACACGGCACACACGCGGATTGAGCCGCTGGGTGATGCGTTTGATCACGCCGCCCTTGCCGGCGGCGTCGCGCCCTTCAAACAAAATCACCACCTTGTGGCCGGTGCTGACGACCCAATCCTGCAACTTCACGAGTTCGGCCTGCAGGCGGAACAGCTCGCGAAAATACTGGCGGCGGTCTTCTTTTTCCTGTGCCGCGTCCCTGGGGCTGCGGGCAGGCTGCTCCTCCCCGATCAGCTCGGCCACGGTGCGGTCTTCAATCTCCATCTCCAGCTCTTCGTCGTAGCTGTCGATCAGGTCATTGCGGATCCGCCGCATCAATTCTTCGTCGCTTGAACTCAAGGCTTTCTCCTGCACAACCGGAAATCGGTCAACATCCCAGCGTAGCCGAGACAGATGGCAGTTTGATGAATCATCCCGGGACTGGCGGCCGGGCCACAGCAAACCCGACGCCCTCCCGCCACATCATCTCTGCGCAATGCTTCGTTTTTGATAGCTGCTTGCGCCCGTCCTTATTGGGCTGCAGGCAATTTTCTAAAAAATCAATAACGGCTCAGCTTTTCCTGAGGATCTGGTAGATCTCGTCCTTCACCTTCAGCCGCCGCTTTTTCAGGTCTTCCAGCGCCTCGTCCGTGATGGCGCCTACGCCCTGCTCGTACTTTGCAATCGCGTGGTTGTCTTCGTCATAGCGTGCGAAAAGCTCGGCAAAGTGGGGATCCGACACCTTGAGGCTGCGCATTTTCTGAAGGTATTCCGGAAATTCATGTGCAATGTCGTGGTTCAGAAGGTCCATGAAAGCTCCTTTGTTGGCGTCACGTCACCAGGAAACGGCCGCTCAGTCGCGCACCACCAGCACAGGCAGGTGCGCATGGGAAAGTACCTGGGCCGTGACGCTGCCAAGCACCAGCTTTTCGAGTCCGCGGCGGCCGTGGGAGCCCATGACGATCAGGTCGGCATTGATCGTCTCGGCGGTGTCCAGAATGCCGCGGTAGATGGCATGGCCTTCCACCACCGATCCGGTGGCGGTGATGCCTGCTTCCCGGAAAACCTGTTTGGCCGCGTTGATGGCCTCATTGGCTTCTGTCGTGGCGGCGCTCAGGTATTCGGCTTGCCCATAGGCAAAGTCGGTGCCCACGCCGGTAAACGCATACGGGTCTATGACATAGACCACGGTCACCTCGCTCTTGAAGGCCTGGGCCACTGCCAGGGCATTGCCGATGGCCTTGCGCGCGGTGGAAGAGCCGTCTACGGGAACCAGAATGTGTTGGTACATATTGGAATCTCCTTGAGCCAGGAACAGATTCTGCGGCAGGCATCCTTTGCGGGTCAATGCCGGACAGCCAGGGGCCGCTGCGGGCCCACCATGCATCAGTTATAGGGTATTGCACGGCAAGCCGCCGTCAGACAATGCGCCGAAAGCAGCCGCTGCGCCGGGCCTGGCTCCGCCGCACCAGACATTCATTCCGGTTTGATGTTGGCTGCCCTGGCCAGTTGCGCGTAGCGCGCCAGATCCGCCTTGATCAGCCTGGCAAGCGCAGCACCGTCGCCGTTCAGGGGCTCCACGCCGGCGCCTGAAAGGTTTTCTTTCACGGCAGGTTCGGCCAGCACTTTTTGAACGTCCGCGTAAATTCTGGCAACCACCTCGGGCGGCATTCTGGCCGGCCCCATCAGGGCATACCAGATGGAAAAGTCCAACGGCTTCAGGCCCTGCTCTTCAAAGGCCGGCACCTGAGGCATCAGTTCATAGCGCGCAGCGGTCGACACGCCAATGCCGTTGAGTTTCCCGGTCTTGATGTGCGGCGCGGCAAGGTTGGCGCTGAGGATGGCCAGTTGCACCTGGCCACCCACCACATCGGTCAGTGCCGGTGCGCAGCCCTTGTAGCCTGCGTGGGTGGCGCTGACACCGGACTTTTGCTTGACCAGCTCCATCACGAAATGCTGCGGCGTGCCAACCCCGCAGGAGCCGTAGCTCAGCGCCGCCGGGTTGGCTTTGGAATAGTCGACCAGCTCCTTGAGCGTCCTGATGTTGGTGCTCTGGTGCGACACCAGCGCCACCGGCGTGAGGCCCAGCAGCATGATGGGGGTCAGGTCTTTTTCAGGGTCGTAGTTGAGCTTGCCATTGACGGCGGGGTTGACCACCATGGTGCTGTTTTGCAGCAGCAGCGTATAGCCGTCCGCCGGCGCCTTGACCACGGCTTCCGTGCCGATGTTGCCGGAGGCGCCCGCGCGGTTGTCCACCGCAATGCCCTGGCCCCACAGCGCCTGCAGGCGTGCGCCGATCTGCCGCGCCAGGATGTCCGAGCCTCCCCCGGTGCCATACGGAACAATGATGCGCACAGGGCGGGATGGATAGGCTTGCGCCATCACCTGCGTTGCAGCCATGCAGGCCAGTGACATCACGGCGGCCAGGGCCAGGAGCTTGGGAAGTTTCATGGTTCGCCTTTGCGTTCGCTCAGGTTGTTTATTCAACGGTGCCGATACGGCGGCTCCACAGTTCCCACGGCCGCATGACCTGGCCTTCATTCGTCGCCATGGCCAGGTCGGCTTCTTCGGGCGTCAAAAATTCAATGGGCCCCAGACCCGACGCAGTGAGCTGCAGCTTGGCGTTTTCTTCTGCATAGACGGCGCGGTATACCGCACGCTCCAGCGAAGGCGCCACGACGGTTGAGCCATGGCCACGCATCAGAACGCACGTGTGCTGGCCCAGCGCCCTGGCCAGGTCCTTGCCGAGCCCCATGTCGCGGATCAGCAGGTCGGTGTTGCCGTTGGACTCGCGGATTTCGTAGAGCGCCGATCCGCTGCCCAGAAAACCACTCATGTGAAAAATGGGACGCAGGCGCTGGCCCGTCACGCCGAAAGGAATCACGCTGGGCGAATGGCTGTGCACGACGGCCATGACGTCGGGCCGCGCGCGGTAGATCTCGCCGTGAATGAAGCGCTCAAGGTAGGACCGCAACGCGGACGGTTCCACCAGGTCGCCATTGAGGTCATAGGTCAGGATATCGGCTTTCCTGACGAGCCCGGGCGCGCGGTTACAGGACAGCAGGAAATGCCCGGGCGACTTGTCGTGGCGCACGCTCACATGGCCAAAGCCGTCCACCACACCCTGGTCATACAGGATGCGGTTGGCGATCACGAGTTTTTCGACCAGCGCGGGATCGGGCGCGGAAGGCGTCATGAAGTCTCCTTATTGGCAACGGCCCGCAGGCTGTTTTTAATAAGCACACATACTACATGGAGGCTTTTCCAGGCAAAAGGCGGGAGCCACAGGGTTAACCCGCTCTCTGGGGAAATCACCCGTTTTCGGGAGCCCTTCGTGGGAACCATCGCCGCCAGGGGTCAGGCCTCGATTTTCACGCCTTTCCAGAAGGCAATGTGGCCCTTGATGTTGTCGGCTTCGGGCTTGGGGTCGGGGTAATACCAGGCCGCGTCGGTGTTCATCTCACCGTTGACCAGCAAGGAGTAGTAGCTGGCCTGGCCCTTCCACGAGCACATGGTGTGGTGGTTGCTGAACGTCACGTAATCGCGGTTGAGCGAGCTTTCAGGGAAATAGTGGTTGCCTTCCACCACCACGGTGTCGTCGCTTTGCGCAATTACTGCGCCGTTCCAGATGGCTTTCATGGGAATGTCTTTCTGCGGATGCGGATCGGATGAACAGGCGCCAATGCTACGCCCCCGAGCGAGAGCCCTCCTGGCCGGGGGGTATTGTCACCGCCGGGCGTGCAGTGCGGCCGAAGCGGGCAAAAAAATACCGATGCAAAGCACCGGTATTTCGGGAGGCGGCATTAGAGCCCCTCTTCGCCAGCAGGGGCCGCGGAACCGGCTTTGCCGGGCCGCAGGCGCAGCGCCCCCTCGGGGGGCAGCGAACCACACGCAGTGGGGAGCGTGGGGGCTCCAGTTTTAGGCAAGACGGAGGTTCTTGCCCTCAACAACCACCTTCGATCCGACTGCCACGGCGCTGGAAAGCTCCATGTTGCGCACCGTGCCATCATCCATGCGCACGCGCACTTCGTAGACGGTGACCTTCTTCATGTTTTTCTCGATCTGGTTGCCGGCAAATGCGCCGCCGGCCACGCCGAGCACCGTCATGGCTGTTTTGCCGTTGCCGCCACCCATCTGGTTACCGACCAGGCCACCGACGACACCGCCGGCTACCGTGCCGAGGCCGATGGTGGTGTTGCCGACGTCCACGCCATTGACTTTGCCCTGGCGTTGAACAGGTGTCACCGCTTCGACGGTGCCGCAGGTGGCGCAGACATTGGCGCGCGGCGTGGCTTGCGCCACCACGACCGGATTGGTGTGCGGCTTGGTGGTTTGCGGGCGTTTGGATGTATCGGCCGCCAGCTTGGCGGTCTGCGCGGGCTCATTGACCGCGGCCGAGCCGCCGGGCTGCGCATCGGAACGGTTGACAACCAGCGCGGCGGCGAGCGCCATGACGGTCACCCCCAGTACAGCGACAAGCGCGACAAGCGGCTTGCTGTGCTGCAGGCGTTGCGACAGGTCCGGCTTATAAGAAGCCGTCGGCTGGGGTTGAACGGCGGGTTGATTCACTGAGTCGTTGGTGTCCATGATGGAACTCCTGTAGATGAGCCCCAGTTGTAACAACACCGCCGGATACATCCTGTAGGACGAAGTGACATTCGTAAGGAAAGCTTTCCGCGTTACGGTGAAAGCGTGCAATTTTGCGCACACCCGCAAGGCTTTATGCCTGCCTCACAAAAGGTTGACTCGCGCTTTACACGCCGCCATGCGGGTGCGTCGGGTCTACCCACAGCACCGTATCGGGCTTCTCCACGGGTTCGATATCCAGGTTGACGGCAACCGCCTCGCCATCGCTGCGGCACAGCACGCATTCAAGCACCTCGGTCGCGCTGGCGTTGATTTCCTGGTGCGGCACATAAGGCGGCACGTAGATGAAGTCGCCCGGCCCCGCTTCAGCGGTGAACTCAAGATGCTCGCCCCAGCGCATGCGGGCCCTGCCCCGGATTACGTAGATCACGCTCTCGAGGTGGCCGTGGTGATGCGCGCCGGTCTTGGCGTCGGCGTGAATCGTCACCGTACCGGCCCACAGCTTCTGTGCGCCAACACGGGCGAAATTGATGGCGGCGCGCCTGTCCATGCCAGGTGTTTGCGCCGTGTTGCTGTCCAGCTGGTTGGCCGCAATCACGCGCACACCGTCATGCTTCCAGCGAGCGTCGCCGGCGCTGTGCGGATGGCCGTGATCATGGCCGTGGTTGTCGCTGTGGTTTGAAGTCACGTTGAATTCCCTCTCTCACAAATCGAGGCGAGATTTTTGGCAAGCAGGGGCCGCGGAACCGGCTTTGCCGGGCCGCAGGCGCAGCGGCCCCCTTGGGAGGCAGCGCATTACATGCGGCCGAAGGCGAAGTGAAAAGCGTGGGGGCTTCACTTGTACCGTTCGCGTGCCAGCGCCGCACCTGCCCCCAGGGCCTGCAGTTTTTTCAGTGCCACTTCGCGGTCCATGGGCGCCAGGCCGCAATTGGTGCAGGGGAACAGGCGGCCCTTGGGCACGTAGCGCAAAGCCTTGCCGATGGTGTCGGCCACCTGCTCGGGCGTTTCAATTTCGTCGCTGGCCACGTCAATCACACCCACCATCACGTCCTTGCCTTCCAGCAGCGCCATCAGGTGCGGCGGCACGTGCGAGTGGTAGCACTCAAGGCTGACCTGGCGGATGGTGCTCCTGGCCAGCGCGGGAAATACGGTCTCGTACTGGCGCCACTCCTCACCCAGGGTTTCCTTCCAGTCGGCGTTGGCCTTGATACCGTAGCCGTAGCAAATGTGCACGGCTGTCGTGCAGGTAAGGTCTTGCGCCGCGCGCTCCAATGCCTTCACACCCCAGTCGGCGGCTTCTTTCATATACACATTGAAGGCAGGCTCGTCGAACTGGATGATGTCCACGCCGTCAGCCTGCAGGGCGAGTGCCTCCTGGTTCAGCAGCTCGGCAAAGGCCATGGCCAGCTTGACCTTGTCGCCATAGAACTGGTCAGCCACAGTGTCGACAATCGTCATCGGGCCAGGCAAGGTGAACTTGATTCTTTTGGTGGTGTGCGCACGCAGCAACCGCGCTTCGGCGGCGTGCACGCGGCCTTTGAGCCTGAGCTGCGACACCACCTGCGGCACCATGGCGTCATAGCGGTTGTCGCGTATGCCCATCTTGACCTTGTGCTCAAAGTCAATGCCTTCAACCTGCTCGAGAAAGCCGTGCACAAAGTGCTGGCGCGACTGCTCGCCGTCACCGATCACATCCAGGCCTGCATCTTCCTGCGCCTTGATCCACAGCAGTGTGGCGTCGGCCTTGGCCTGCTTGAGCTCCTCGCCCTCGGCTTTCCACTGCGGCCATAGTTTCTGCGTTTCAGACAGCCAGCCTGGCTTGGGCAGGCTGCCGGCAATGACGGCGCTGAAGAGCGGTGTTGTGGAAGGTGTTGTCATGGGTTTTGTTCCTTGTCTCAGTCATTGTTGTTCGCGAAGGCTGCCTCAGAAAAACTCGCGGGCCAGCAGTTCATACGAGCGCCTTCTCGCAGCGGGATCGTGTGTCCAGGTAATCACAACCAGTTCATCAACCCCCAGTGTATTAGCCAGCGCCCGCAATTTGGCGGCAGCCTGCGGGCCGCTGCCAACCAGCGCGCTCGCCCGCAGCCTGTCAGCCTCGACCTGCTCAGCTGGCGTGTAGGGCCGCAGCGCCACCTCTTCAGGCGAAGGCAGGGCCGCCAGCGCACCACGGTTGCGGTCAACCTTCCAGCGTTCGCGGCTCGAAAAATGATGCCAGGCCTCGGCCTCGGTGTCGGCCGCCAGTGCCCAGACACAGAGCACCGCCTGCGGCGTGGGGTGGCGCGGGCTGGGCCGGTAGGTCGAGCGGTAAAGCTCCAGCGCCTGCTCCGCGCCTTGCCCGTCGGTGATGAAGTAAGCAAACGCATACGGCAGCCCGTAATGTGCGGCCAGCTGCGCACCGTAGTCGGAACTGCCCAGCATCCACATTTCGGGCGTGGTCGGCCCCATGGGGTTGGCCGTCACGCCGCGGCCCGGGTGGCCTTCAGGCAGGTCAACACCGGCCAGCCAGGCTTGCAACTCACGCACCTGGATGGGAAAGTTTTCAGCCGACTGGCGCGGGTCGCTGCTCAGCAAACGCGCGGTGCGCATGTCAGAGCCCGGTGCGCGGCCCACGCCCAGGTCGATGCGGCCGGGCGCGATGGCTTCGAGCACACGAAACTGCTCCGCCACCTTGAGCGCCGCGTAGTGCGGCAGCATGACGCCGGCGCTGCCTACGCGGATGCGGCTGGTGGTGGCGGCGATGGCCGCCATCAATACCTCAGGCGCAGAGCCGACGATGCTGGGGTGGCTATGGTGTTCGCTGACCCAGAAGCGCTTGTAGCCCAGGGCTTCACAGTGGCGGGCTAACTGCAGGGTTTCGCGGATGGAGGCGTCTTCCGTGCGGCCGGTGACGGCGACGGACTGGTCGAGGACGGAGAGCGAGATCATGGTCGGATGACTATAGCCAGCAGTGATAAACCGCGCTTGGCGGGGGTTTCGCTGGTGTCATTGCGCGCTCTGTTCCAATAGAGGGTTCGCTCCCGTCCAGACCCGAGATAAAGAAGYACACMCYATGGCACTCAAAGCCACCATTTACAAAGCCCAGCTKGCSYTGTCCGACATGGACCGCARYATCTACGCCGACCACAGCGTGACGATTGCGCGCCACCCGTCGGAGGCCGAYGARCGCATGATGATCCGMCTGCTGGCCTTCGCGCTGAATGTGCCGGCCGACGACAAGAAGGGCAACCTGGAATTTGCCAAGGACCTGTGGGACGTGGACGAGGCCGCGCTCTGGCACAAGGACTACACCGAACAGATCCTGCACTGGATCGACGTCGGCCAGCCCGATGACAAGCGCCTGATGAAGGCAGCTGGCCGGGCCGAACGCGTGAGCGTCTACAGCTTTGCCAGCAGCACCAATGTCTGGTGGAAAAACATCGAAACCAAGCTCACCCGCGCCGCCAACCTGGTGGTCTGGCAGATCGACGCGGCCGAAAGCCAGGCGCTCGCGAAACTTGCAGAGCGGAGCATGCAGCTGCAGGTGACAGTACAGGACGGCACGGTATGGATGAGCACCGCGCTGGGGTCGGTAGAGATCACGCCACGCCGGTTGACGGCCGGCGCGTCTTAAACACCAGGACGCCGAGAGGACGCATCTTTCGCGTCCCTGGAATCCTTGTGCTGGTCTTGATGCTGATAAAGCGGCAGTTTGGCCCCGCAATGAAAGCAAAAGTCTGCCTCGGGCAGGTGGCCTTCGGTCAGACATTCATGGCAGGTGCGCGTGGTCGGCAGGGCCAGATGCTGCATTCGCCGCTCCGCCGCCATTTCGGCCGTGACGATGCCGGTGGGCACTGCCAGGATGCCCCAGCCCAGCAACATCATGAAAGATGAGATCAGCCGGCCCAGGTCGGTCTTGGGCGTGATGTCGCCAAAGCCCACGGTGGTGACGGTGCTGATGGCCCAATACACTGAAGTCGGGATGCTGGTAAAGCCGTTGGACGGCCCTTCGACCACGTACATCACGGTGCCCATCACCAGCACCATCATGACCACGGCCGACAAAAACACCAGGATCTTGCGGCCGCTGGCAGCCAGCGCCCGGCCCAGCGACTGGTATTCAGCGACGTAGGCGGCCAGCTTGAAGATGCGGAATACGCGCAGCAAGCGCAGCACGCGCACATCGATGAGCGCGTGGAGCTCCGGAAAGAACAGCGCCAGGTAAGTGGGCAACACCGCCACCAGGTCGATGATGCCGAAAAAGCTGGTCGCGTACCGCAGCG
>NZ_JBFUBD010000081.1:0-11829 GCF_056405935.1 Polaromonas sp. P1_E3 | reverse complement strand
CTTCGGCATCCAGCATTTGTCGATGCTGGGCGGCTTCATCTTCTTCAGCCACCAGATCGGCTCCTTCCTGGGCGTCTGGCTGGGCGGCTATTTATATGACCGCACGGGCAGCTACGACATTGTCTGGTACATCGCAATTGCATTGGGCGTGTTTGCCGCGCTGGTGAACCTGCCGGTGCGTGAGTCACCGATTGCACGCGCGGCCGTGCCTCAGGCGGCCTGACATGGCCAAAAGAATCGGCCTGTGGACGCTTGCGATCGTCGCGTCGCTGGGGGTATTTGCCCTCTACACACGGCCGGATTTCCTGTTCACACTCGCCAACCAGGTCTGGGCCTGCTTCTAGCGCAAGCCCTGCCCACGGGTTTTTATGTGTGTTTTGGGCTGCAGCCCAATCAGGACGGGCGCAAGCAGCTATGAAAACAATAGTAATCACCGGAGCCTCGGACGGCATTGGCGCTGAAATGGCGCGGCAACTGGCAAAAGCCCACGGCGCCGGCGTGGCGCTGGTGCTGGCGGCGCGCAATGAAGCATTGCTCAACGAGGTGGCGGGCCAATGCGCTGCCCACGGTGCGCAAACCCTTGCCGTCAAGACCGATGTGTCGCAGGAAGACCAATGCCGCCAGCTGATGGCCGCCGCCATCGGCCGGTTCGGGCAAATCGATGCCTTGATCAACAACGCAGGCATGTCCGCGCAAGCCCTTTTTGAAGACGTCAGGGCCCAGGACCTGGCCTGGTATGAGCAGCTGATGCGCATCAACCTCTGGGGCAGCGTCTGGTGCACCCATGCCGCCCTGCCGTATTTAAAAGTGCGCCACGGCAGCATCGTGGCGGTTTCCAGCCTGGCAGGCCTGATCGGCGTGCCGGGCCGCACGGCCTATAGCGCCACCAAATTTGCCATGACGGGCTTCTTCGAAGCCCTGCGTGCTGAGCTGAAAGGCGCCGGCGTCAGCGTGACAACAGCCTACCCGGGCGTGGTGGCCACCCGCATCCGCTACCGCGGCTTCAACGCGGCCGGTGAAGCAGCCGGCGCCAGCGGCCTGAAAGAAGACGACGCCATGAGCGTGGAAGAATGCGCACGGCTGATCCTGCAGGGCATGGAGCGACGGGAGCGCGAGGTGGTCATGACGGCCAAGGGCAAGCTGGGCCGCTGGCTCAAGCTGATCGCACCCGGCCGGGTTGAAGCGATGGCGCTGGCAGCGCTCAAAGATGACGTAAAACCATGAATATGGCCCCCACGCTTGTCACTGCGTGTTCTGCGCTGCCCCCCGAGGGGGCCGCTGCGCCTGCGGCCCGGCAAAGCCGGTTCCGCGGCCCCTGCTGGAATAGAACGGCCTCACAAGCTTCAGATGATTCACTATCTAGGCGCGTCTGATCTATGCACGGTAATGAAGAGCCCTCCGCCTGGGTGCAGCGCTGGTCGCACCTGATACCTGAGCGCGGCGTGGTGCTGGACGTGGCCTGCGGCCATGGCCGTCACGCGCGCTGGTTTTATGAGAAAAAACATCCTCTGGCCCTTGTAGACCGTGCGCAAACAGCTATCGAATTCATAGCATCAACTCTTCCCGCACGCCCTGCCCAAACCGTTGAAGCCGTCGTTGCCGACATTGAGGAAGGCCCGTGGCCCTTTGAAGGACGCCAATTTGACGCCGTCGTGGTCACCAATTACCTGTGGCGGCCGCTGTTGCCCACATTGCTGGCCAGCCTGGCGCCCGGCGGCGTGCTGATTTACGAAACTTTTACGCAGGGCAATGAAACGGTGGGCAAGCCCTCGCGCCCCGACTTTTTACTGCGCCCCGGTGAATTGCTCCACGTCTGCCAGGGCTTGAGAGTGGTGGCCTTTGAGGAGGGTTTTGAGGAGCATCCGCCACGCTTTGTTCAGCGCATCGCCGCCGTCCGCGAATCAGCCGCAACTGCGGGTTTATCCGCCCCCCTTCATACCGCGGAGGGGGGTCCACCCCGCTATAGACTGACCTAGGCTCTGGGTAGAATGCAGGATTGGCCTTTTCCGGGGCCGGCTTGAAGCTGTTCAGGCCGGAATACCGCAGACACATGGCCGCGAACGTTTACAAGCAGAGCATGAAACCCATTACTGGCAGCATCGTTGCACTGGCAACGCCCTTGCACGAAGACGGCAGCGTAGATTACCCCACCCTGCGCAAACTGGTCGACTGGCACATTGCCGAAGGGACCGACTGCATCGGCGTGGTCGGCACCACCGGCGAATCCCCGACTGTGAATGTCGAAGAACATTGCGAAATCATCCGGGTGTCGGTGGAACAAGCCAAAAAGCGTGTACCCATCATGGCCGGCTGCGGTGCCAACTCAACGGCCGAAGCCATCGAACTCGCCAAATTTGCCAGGGGCGTCGGCGCAGACTGCCAGCTGCAGGTGGTTCCTTACTACAACAAGCCCACCCAGGAAGGCCAGTACCGGCACTTCAAGGCCATCGCCGAAGCGGTCGGCGACCTGCCCACCGTGCTTTACAACGTACCCGGCCGCACCGTCGCCGATATGGCGCATGCCACCGTGCTGCGTCTGGCCCAGGTACCCGGCATTGTGGGCATCAAGGAAGCCACCGGCAATATCGAGCGCGCCCAGTGGCTGATCAAGGAAGTGCCCAAGGGCTTTGCCGTGTATTCGGGCGACGACCCGACCGCCGTCGCCCTGATGCTTTGCGGCGGCCAGGGCAATGTCAGCGTGACGGCCAATGTCGCGCCCCGCCTCATGCATGAACTCTGCGTTGCCGCCGTGGCCGGCGACACCCGGCGCGCCATGGAACTGCAACTTAAATTGCTGCCGTTGCATCGAAACCTGTTTGTCGAAGCCAACCCGATTCCGGTCAAGTGGGCCATGGCCCGTATGGGTCTTTGCGGCGGCACCTTGCGCCTGCCCATGACGCCGCTGGAAACATCGAACGAAGCCGCCGTGGAAAACGCCCTGCGCATCTGCGGCCTGGTCTGATTTGCTGATCTGATTTTTAAGGGAACCCAAGTGAAGATATTGCCAACACATCCTGCATTTTCCAAAGCCCGGAGCGCCGCAACCGTGTCTGCACTGGTTGCCCTCGGCCTGCTCGCCGGCTGCTCTTCCATCAGGGATGTGATGGAAGGCGAACGTGTCGACTACAAAAGCAGCGGCGCGAAAGCCCCTTCCCTGGCGATTCCTCCCGACCTGACACAACTCAGCCGCGAAACGCGCTACGTGGTGCCCGGCACCGCGGTGTCTGCCAGCAACTACCAGGTGGGCCAGCCAACCCAGGCGGTGCAGACAGCAGCTGTGACCGTGGGGGACGTACGCATCGAGCGCGCAGGCACCCAGCGCTGGCTGGTGGTAAACCGGCCGGCAGACAAGCTCTGGACGCCCGTGCGTGATTTCTGGCTGGAGAGCGGCTTCCTGCTGGCCCAGGACCAGGAAAACCTCGGCATCATGGAAACCGATTACGCAGAGAACCGCGCCAAGCTGCCGCAGGATTTCATCCGAAATACCATCGGCAAGGTTTTTGACAGCCTTTACTCCACCGGTGAGCGCGACAAGTTTCGCACGCGGCTGGAACGCCGTCCTGATGGCGGCACCGAAATCTATGTCAGCCATCGCGGTATGGTCGAGGTGCTGACCGGCGTCAAGAATGGCTCCTCTGGTGGCGACAGCACCATGTGGCAAYCGCGCCCTGCCGACCCGGAACTGGAAGCTGAATTCCTGCGCCGCCTGATGGTCAAGCTGGGTGTATCGCAAGAGCAGTCCAAGGCCCTGGTCGCCGCCGGCGCAGACAGGCAAACCTCGCGGATCGCCACGGTCAACAACCAGCCCGTCGTGCAAATCGACGAGGGCTTTGAACGCGCCTGGCGCCGTGTCGGCCTGGCGCTGGATCGCACGGGCTTCACCGTTGAAGACCGCGACCGCAGCCAGGGGACCTACTTCGTGCGTTATGTCGAGCCCATCGTCAACAAAACCGAACCCGGTTTCTTCAGCAAGCTGTTCAGCGGCTCGCCACCCGTCGTGCCGCCGTTGAAGTACCGTATCACGGTCAAGAGCCAGGGTGAAAGCACCACGGTGTCGGTCCTCAATGCCCAGGGCGCCCCTGAAGCATCGGCCAATGCCCAGCGCATCATCCAGGTGATTGCAGACGACCTGCGGTAACGCCGGCTCGCAACCGGTTTATCCCAGACTAACCATTTCATACCGGTGTGTTGAGGTTTAAAAGCCTGGGCAGTGGCAGTTCAGGCAATGCCACGCTGGTTGAGGCGGGCGGCATCACTCCTCTTCGCATTCTTGTCGACTGCGGGCTGGGGATCAGGCACCTGCTTTACCGGCTCGGTGAAGCGGGTCTGCAACCTGAAGATATCCACGCCGTGTTCATTACCCACGAGCACGGCGACCACATTGGATGCGCCCGGTCACTGTCGCTTCGTTACCGGATTCCGGTCTGGATGAGCCATGGTACCCACGCGGCCATAGGGTCGCCGGATTTTGACGGCCTGCTGCATACCGCGCGCGACGGAAAAGCCATTGACCTGGGCGGCATGCAATTGACGCCTTTTACGGTGCCGCACGACGCCCGCGAACCCCTGCAGCTCAGTTGCACCGACGGCTCGGCAAAGCTGGGCATCCTCACCGACCTCGGGCACGCCACGTCGCATGTCCTGGAGCATCTTGGCGGCTGCGACGCCCTGATGCTGGAGTGCAACCACGACGCCGACATGCTGGCTCAATCGTCTTACCCCGCGTTCCTGAAGCGGCGCGTAGGCGGCCAGTATGGGCATCTTTCCAATACGGCCGCTGCGGATGTCGCCCGTGGCGTGACGCATCGCGGGTTGCGGCACTTCGTAGCGGCCCATCTCAGCGCCCAGAACAACCGGCCAGAACTGGTGCAAGACCTGATGGCTGCGGCCCTCGGTTGCAGCGCGGAAGACATCATTGTGGCCAGGCCCGATACCGGCACACGCTGGATCCACATCTAAAAAAGCACATGCCTTTCCTGCGGGGGCATATCGGTCAAGTCCGGCAATGAGCGCCATAAAAAAAGCCGCCTCGCGGCGGCTTTTTTTGACTCGCTGAAGAATTACTTCGCGGCGCTGGCTGGAGCGGCGGTAGCAGCGGCTGCAGCGGCAGCGGCGTCAGCAGCAGGTGCCGATGCAGGGGCGGATGCAGCAGCGGCAGGAGCCGATGCGTCAGCAGCAGGTGCTGGAGCTGGTGCTGCAACTGGAGCTGGTGCCGGTGCTGGAGCTTCTTCTTTCTTGCCGCAAGCAGCCAGAGCAACAGCGGCAACGATAGCTGCCAAAACGAGTGACTTGTTCATTTTTACGATCCTTGATGATATTTAAGAAAACAATTTCCGGAAATTGCCAAARGAAAACCCAAACCGGAATTCAAGTTATTTTTGACCGGGGAAAGGACTCGAGCTCTTTCTACCCAGCTTTAAATTATATGCCGGATATTACAAATAGGAACGCAAGCCGGAAAACCCTAAGCCAGCCCGTAGGGCCTGGAGCCTCTTCAATTGCTTATCGGCCTGACTCAAAGCCCCAGCGTGGTAGCGGGAAACGACGGCGAACTTTTCAGCAAGCGCTCATTGATCCGCTCCCTCAAAGCCACCCGCCTGGCGACCTCCGGGCCGGCAATGCCGGTACAACGCTGGATGTCCAGCCGTTCAAATACCCAGCCGGGCCCCAGCAACGCGCTGGGCATGTCATCAGCCGCGGTTGACGCGTTGGCGCGGCATTCCACAATGTGGGCCCACGTACGCCGCCAGGTGACAAATCGGGCGTGGCGCCTGACCACCTCATCGTAGTTTTTGGCCAGCATGGTGAATTTCMGTCCCGTCATGGACCAATCGTTCAGCGCCTGGACCACCGCGCGTTCCCCCAATGGCCAGTCTTCGAAGTCGGCATCACACACGATGATTTCGCGCCAACCCTGTGCTGCTGCCGCTAAAAACGATTGCCTGATCAACTCGGTAAAGTCGCTGCGGCCGGTAAACCGGCCCTCGAGCAGGACCAGTGGCGAGGCAGAAATGGGGTTTTCCGGATCCATCAAACTTCTCCAGGCTATTAGGGCTATTTGAAGAGCAGGTCAGTCATCTTCCGCGGGCAGCGTCTGCCGCAACCAGCCCGCATCATGCCAGTCGCCCAACAGCGCGACGGCCGATGCACCCGCCTTGCGCAACTCCCCGGGTGTGAGGCAGCGCTGGTCTGCCAGACGGCGCATCAGGGAAGCATCGGCCCCCTTGGCGCGATAGCTTTCACCATTGATAAACACATGGTCGCTGTCATACATCATCCGCGTGCGCGGATCAAGGTGCACGCCGATGCTTCCTTGCCGCGCCGCGCCGGCATCCCACTCGCGCTCCACCTCGTCAAACCATACCGAGGCCTTGGGTTCGGTCATGTATTCACCCACCGCGCAAGCTACTGCCAGCGGGTCTTTCAACGCATCCAGAACCGCCTGGCGGGCAAAAGCCGTGAGCTCTGCCGGCATGGCCGCCGGCGTGGGGGTGGCTGTCTGGCCTGCATCGCGGTAGAGGCGGGGCTGCGGAGAACTGCGACCGGTATCGCGCGCCGCAGATTCGCCGTCGTCACGGCTGGCGTCCTCTGTGAACTCGGCCAGCCGGTGCAACAGCTCTGCGGCGAGTTCACCCTGTGCAGGCGCCCTGAACCCGATGGAATACGTCATGCAGTCGGCACTTTTGGCGCCGGCTGGCCCTGCCGCCTCGGCAATGCCGTCATGGGCATAGCGCGGAGGCAGGTAGAGCATGTCGCCGGCCTCCAGTACAAACTCCTCCTCGGGAACAAAGTTCTCAAGGATTTTCAGCGGTACGCCATCCTGCAGCGTCAGGTCCTTTTGCCGCCCTATCCTCCACCGCCGCCGGCCGCTGGCTTGCAACAGGAAGACGTCATAGCTGTCAAAGTGCGGTCCCACGCCGCCGCCAGGCGTGGCGAACGAAATCATCAGGTCATCGAGCCTGGCATCAGGCACAAAGCGGAATTTTTGCAACAGCGCATGCGCGCCGGCATCATGCAGGTCCACCCCTTGCACGAGCAGGGTCCAGGCTTTCTGGCTCAGCGGCGGGAGGCTTCGCGCAGCAAACGGGCCCTGTTTCATCTGCCATCCCCTGGGCTGCTGGACAATCAGCCGGGACTCCACCTGCTCGCGTGCCGCCAGCTTGAACAGCGCTGCACGGCTGAGCACAGGCTGCAGGCCCGGCAACGCCTGGCGAATGAGAAGCGGCTTCTTTTGCCAGTGCCGGCGCATGAATTGCGCCGGGCTCAGGCCGGCGAGGAGCTCTAGAGATTGATTGACATCCATGGGACAATTGTCGGATGAAAATCACCCCGCAATGCGTCGTAGCCCTGACATGGACGCTGAAAGACACTCTGGGCGATGTACTGGATGAACTGGACGAGCCAGTGGAGTTTTTGCTTGGCGGTGACGACCTCCTCGCAAAAATTGAAGCGACACTGCAAGGCCATGAAGCCGGCGACAGGCTGGAACTGCATCTTGAGCCCGAAAATGCCTTTGGTGACTATGACGAGAATCTGGTTTTCCTCGAACCACGGAAGATTTTTCCGGCAGAGCTGGAAGAAGGCATGACCTTCGACGGCATGGCCCTCCCGAAAGGCGGAAGCGGGCAGGCCCCCCACGACCATATCTACACGGTGACTGAAATCTACCCCGACCACGTGGTGCTCGACGGCAACCATCCCCTTGCGGGCATCGCCATCCGGTTAGATCTCAAGATTGAAGCCGTTCGCGAGGCCAGCGAAGAAGAAATCGGCCAGGGATCGCTTGGCACCGGCTTTTTCAAACTCGAACCCATCACCCCTGGAAGCGGCACACTGCACTGAGTGCGCGGCCATTCCAGGCGTAAAAAAGCCGGCTGCTTCCTGAAGAATCAGCCGGCCAGCAACACAGTTGAAACTGCGGCTTTACATGATCCGGTTGATCTGGCCGTTTTCAATCTTCACGCGGTCTCCCACGCGAAGGTTGCCGTAGCTGGGCACGTCGTAGGCGCGCGAGCTGCCATTGTCCAGCTGGACAGAAACGCGATAGCTTTCGCGGATGGTTGCGTTGCGGTTCTTTTCGATGGCATTGCCGGCCACCGCGCCGCCCACCGCACCCACCACGGTTGCAGCATCCTTGCCGCTGCCGCCACCGATCTGGTGACCCACCACAGCGCCAGCCACCCCACCCAATACGGCGCCTACGCCAGAGCCACGGCCTTTTTCGGTAGTCTGGATGGCTTCCACATTGATGACCCGTCCGTATTCGACGTAGTTGTTCTGCTGATTGGCAGGGTAGGACGATGAAGCGGGATAGGTTGAAGTAGTGGCCGGATAGGACGAATCTCCGCTCGGACTCATGGGGGCGCAGGCGGTCAGGCCTGCCAGCGCCAGTACTGCGCAAGCCGAGGAAATAAGGCGGAATGTGTTTTGCATGAATCTCTCCTGTTAATAAGTTCATGAGCGTCCGGGCGCCTGACCATCAGCCCTCTGGTAGAGAAGCCGGTGCCAGAGCGCGAAAACGCCCATGACCCATTAAGGACACGCCGCGGTAAATAGAGGGTGGGGTTTAGAGCTGTCGCGGCGTGGGAGCCGTATTGCAGGGGCTGTAGGAAAACGCCCGGCCCTTTACGGCCAACCCGGCGCGGCGGCGTTCAGGCTTTGCCTGTGGAGCCGTAGCCACCCTCACCGCGCTGGCTGGCCGGAAACTCCGCCACCACGTTGAATTGGGCCTGCACCACCGGCACGATCATCAGCTGCGCAATCCGCTCCATCGGCTCGATGGTGAATGGCACGTCACTGCGGTTCCACGCGCTGACCATCAGTTGTCCCTGGTAGTCGCTGTCGATCAGGCCGACCAGATTACCAAGCACAATGCCGTGCTTGTGGCCCAGCCCCGAGCGCGGCAGGATAAGTGCGGCGTACCCAGCATCGCGCAGATAGATGGCAATTCCGGTGGGCACCAGTTGCCAGGCGTTGGCGGCCAGCGTGAGCGGCGCATCCAGGCAGGCGCGCAGGTCCAGGCCGGCACTTCCGGGAGTGGCATAGGCGGGCAGATTGTTCTGGAGGCGCGGATCAAGAATCTTGACGTCGATTTGCATGAGCTATTTTTTTCGGGGTGGTTGATTTTTTCGGGCTTCTTCAGCCGCTTGCAGGGCCAGGTCGCGCAGGCGCTGGACCAGCGCGCCGGATGAACGGCGATTGGCCTGAAAGACCGCCCAGGCCCCATACACCAGCAGTGCAGGCAGAAAAAGGAAACCGGCACCCGGCAGCACTTCCGACAGCACCTGGGTAGCGATCCACAGAATGACGACCCATTTGACATGGGTGAGAAAGGCGGCGCCGGTGGCGGCGATTGTCGCGGGTTTTTCAGGGCGGGTTCCAGGGCTTGCCGGAGCCGGAGCGCGGAAGGAAATCTTTTCCTGCGGCTTGGGCCGGTCTTCAGATACGCCGGCCGCCAAGTTCGCGTTCGCATTCGTCAGGCGTTCCACATAACTGACGAAATCACCATCCGGCGGTGTGTTCGAGGGAAGGCTCATGATGCGACCGCTTTCCCACTGGAGGCCGCCGCCATCCGGGTAGCAATCTCTGTTACCAGCCGCCGCGCCAGCGAGAGCTTGGAGGCGCGCGGCAATGCGGTGCTGCCTTGGGCATCCACCAGCAGCAGCGCGTTGTGGTCCTGCCCGAAGGTATCCGGGCCAATGTTGCCGACCAGCAGCGGCACTTTTTTGCGCAGCCGCTTGGCTTCTGCGTTATCGGCCAGGTCCTGGCTTTCAGCCGCAAAGCCCACGCAAAACAGGCGGCCTGCCTGGGCTGCGGGCGACTGGGCGACAGTAGCCAGAATGTCCGCGTTTTCGGCAAACACCAGCTGGGGCGTCTGCCCGGAGCCGTCTTTCTTGATCTTTTGCACTGCTGGTGCCGCCGGCCGCCAGTCGGCGACGGCTGCCGTCGCTATAAAAACAGTAGCTGCTTGCGCACGCCCAGTAACGGCTTCAAGCATATTTTGTGCGGATTTGACGTCAACACGACTCACACCGCGTGGTGTGGCCAGGCGAACCGGCCCGGCCACCAGGGTGACTTCAGCGCCTGCCTCCCGCGCAGCCCGGGCAATGGCAAAACCCATTTTCCCGCTCGACAGGTTGGTAATGCCGCGCACCGGGTCTATGGCTTCGTAGGTCGGGCCGGCCGTGACCAGAACGCGCTGGCCGGCCAGCACTTTGGGTGCAAAAAAAGCAATCAGGTCTTCAAGGATCTGCTCGGGCTCCAGCATGCGCCCATCCCCGGTTTCGCCGCAGGCCTGAAACCCGCTGCCAACGCCCAGCACCGTGGCGCCGTCGGCGGCCAGTTGCACAAAATTGCGTTGGGTTGCTGGATGGGCATACATTTCGCGGTTCATGGCCGGGGCCACCAGCAGCGGAACCTTGTCGATGGGACGGGCCAGGCACATCAGGCTCAGCAGGTCGTCAGCGCGCCCATGAAGCAGTTTGGCCATGAAATCAGCGCTCATGGGGGCCACCAGGATCGCATCCGACTCACGCGACAGGTTGATGTGCGCCATGTTGTTCGTTTCGCGGCTGTCCCACTGGCTGGTATAGACCGGCCGGCCGCTCAGGGCCTGCATGGTGACGGGCGTGATGAACTGTTCGGCAGCTTCGGTCATCACCACCTGCACCGTGGCGCCCGCCTTGACCAGGGCCCGGCACAGCTCGGCCGCCTTGTAGCAGGCAATGCCACCGGACAGGCCCAGCACAATGTGTTTTCCGGCCAGGTCCAGGGCTTCCCCGTCCAGGCCGTTTCCCAAAGGATTCACTTGATTCGTCATGTTCCGCAATGTATCAGTTAAGCCCACGCTTTTCGCTGCGCGTCATGCGCTGCCCCCTAGGGGGCGCTGCGCCTGCGGCCCCGGCTGGTTGCGTGTGATCAACACTGGCCTGTCACGCAGGCTGCGAGCTGTCAGGCAAGCTCAAAACGCCCTTGGGCCGAAATTCAATAACCACTGCAAAGGGCGCCCTGCAGGCAACCCGTATAATCTCCGTTTACCACCTCTACGAACTTGCGGTTCGTACCTGACATGACCAAATTTGTCTTCGTCACCGGCGGTGTGGTGTCTTCCCTGGGCAAGGGAATCGCCTCAGCCTCCTTAGCTGCGATCCTCGAATCGCGAGGCCTCAAAGTCACTTTAATCAAGCTCGATCCCTACCTCAACGTGGATCCGGGCACGATGTCCCCCTTCCAGCACGGCGAAGTTTTTGTGACCGACGACGGCGCTGAAACCGACCTGGACCTTGGTCACTATGAGCGTTTCATCGAAACGCGCATGCGCAAGGCCAACAACTTCACCACCGGCCAAATTTACAAAAGCGTGCTTGAGAAAGAACGCCGCGGCGACTACCTCGGCAAGACCGTGCAGGTCATCCCGCACGTCACCAATGAAATCCAGGAATTCGTCAAACGCGGCGCCGGCTATGAGACGGCAGACGCGGTCGACGTCGCCATCGTCGAAATCGGCGGCACCGTCGGCGACATCGAGTCGCTGCCTTTCCTGGAAGCCGTACGCCAGATGAGCCTGCGCCTTGGCGCCAACAACACCGCCTTCGTTCACCTGAGCTACGTTCCCTGGATCGCTGCCGCCGGCGAGCTCAAGACCAAGCCGACCCAGCACACTGCCAAGCAATTGCGTGAAATCGGCATCCAGGCCGACGTGCTGCTGTGCCGCGCCGACCGCCGCATTCCCAACGAAGAGCGCGAAAAGATTTCGCTCTTCTCCAACGTTCCTGAATGGGGCGTGATCTCCATGTTGGATGTCGACACGATTTACAAAGTCCCCCGCAT
>NZ_JBFUBD010000080.1:0-11957 GCF_056405935.1 Polaromonas sp. P1_E3 | reverse complement strand
GGTCGAAGGTGGCCTCGGTGAAACGGAACCACAGGTTCTGGTCACCGCGGAACTTCGAATAGTCTGCATAGACCTTGCGCCAGTTTTCATTCTTGGCCGACAGCTCTTCATATAGCTTCATCGACTCCTTGAAGGCGGCGTTCATGACATCGGCCGGGAATGGGCGGAGCTTGGCGCCCGCACCTACCAGCTGCTTCAGGGCCGTCGGGTTCTTTGCGTCGTACTTGGCCTGCATGTCCACGTGTGCGGCGGCGCTGGCAGCTTCGACGATCGCCTTGTACTCGGGAGACAAAGCGTCGTACGCTTTCTGGTTGATATACAGGTCCAGCTGCAGGCCGCCCTCCCACCAGCCGGGGTAGTAGTAGTTGGGCGCCACTTTGTTGAAGCCCAGTTTCTGGTCGTCGTAGGGGCCGATCCATTCGGCGGCATCGATGGTGCCTTTTTCCAGGGCCTGGTAAATCTCGCCGCCAGGGATGTTTTGCGGGACACCRCCCAAACGCTCGATCACCTTTCCGGCAAAACCGCCGACGCGGAATTTCAGGCCCTTCATGTCGGCGATGGACTTGATTTCCTTGCGGAACCAGCCGCCCATCTGTGCGCCGGTGTTGCCGCACGGAAAGCTGATCATGTTGTATTTGGCGTAGAACTCGCGCATCAGCTTCAGGCCGTTGCCCTCAAAGGTCCAGGCACTCATCTGGCGGCTATTGAGGCCAAAAGGAATGGCGCCGCCGATGGCAAAGGTTTCGTCCTTGCCGAAGAAGTAATAAGGCGCGGTATGTGCCGCGTCGATGGTGCCCTGCTGCACGCCATCAACCACACTGAAGGCGGGCATCAACTCACCGGCCGGATGCACCGAAATTTCAAACTTGCCGCCCGAAATCGCCTTGACATGTTTGGCAAAGGCCTCAGCGCCTCCATAGATCGTGTCCAGCGATTTGGGGAAACTGGACGCCAGGCGCCAGCGAACAGCGGCCTGCGCGTGAACAGCCGGCGCAACGCCTGCTGCCAAAACGCCGGCAACGCCGGYGTGTTTGATGAGTGAACGACGATCCATCAGGTTGACTCCGAAAGGTAAAAATGAAAATTCCACTGGGCTTTAACACCAGCCAGACTGCTTTTGCAGGCCTTCAGGAATTCTAAAAATGGGGGGAGTGGAGCCCGGCCGGGTTTACCCTTGAAGAGCTGACGGGAAGCTGAAGGTGTGGCCCCCACGCTCCCCCACTTCGTGTGGGTCGCTGCCCCCCGAGGGGGCCGCCCGCCTGCAGCCTCGGCGAAGCCGAGGATTGGCACACCCCTATCGGGCTCACTGCGTGTAGCCCTTTTCCCCTTGCAGGGGACTGCGCCTGCGGCCCGGCAAAGCCGGTTCCGCGGCCCATGCTGGCTTTAAGAGTCTTGCTTAGGCTACTGACTTCAGGGTCGGCTTGCCGGCTCCCAGCAGCGCAGAAAACCGCGCCCTGACGGACGCTTCGATGCCGATGGCGTCGAGGCCTTGCAGGGAGAGCAGCTTGGCTGGGTCGCCGTGTTCGATGAATTCGTCTTTGAGGCCGAGGTGCAGCACGGGCTTGGTGATGCCTGCGGCTTGCAGGGCTTCGCTGACGGCGCTGCCGGCGCCGCCCATGATGGCGCCTTCTTCCACGGTTACGAGGGCTTCGTGGCCGGCGGCTATTTTGAGCAGCAACTCGACATCCAGCGGTTTGGCCCAGCGCATGTTGACCACTGTAGCGCCGAGCTTTTCTGCGGCTTGCAAGGCCGGGTAGAGCAGCGTGCCGAAAGCCAGGATGGCAACACTCGCGCCTTCACGGCGTACTTCGCCTTTGCCGAAGGGCAGTGCCTCAAGGCCGGTTCCCGGCTGGATGCCGGCACCGGCGCCGCGCGGGTAGCGCACAGCCACCGGATGGTTTTGCCCGAAAGCCGAGCTCAGCAGCATGCGGCATTCGCTTTCATCGGCGGGGCACGCTACGCTCATGTTGGGAATGCAGCGCAGGTAAGGAATGTCATAGGCCCCCGCATGCGTGGCACCGTCAGCCCCGACGAGGCCGGCGCGGTCGAGTGCGAACACCACGGGCAGGTTTTGCAGGGCCACATCGTGGATCAGCTGGTCGTAGCCGCGCTGCAGGAAGGTGGAGTAAATCGCCACCACGGGCTTGAGCCCTTCGCAGGCCATCCCTGCGGCAAACGTCACTGCATGCTGCTCGGCGATACCGACATCGTGGTAGCGCTCCGGAAAGCGCCTGTGGAACTCGACCATGCCCGAGCCTTCGCGCATGGCCGGCGTGATGCCGACGAGCCGGCTGTCGTGTTCGGCCATGTCGCAAAGCCATTGTCCGAAAACCTGCGTGAAGGTCTGCTTGGCCGGCGCGCTGGATTTTTGCAGGCCCATGGCCGGGTCGAACTTGCCCGGGCCATGGTAAGCAATCGGGTCGGCTTCGGCGAGCTTGTAGCCCTGGCCTTTTTTGGTGACCACATGCAGGAATTGCGGGCCGCCCCGGGTGTCCATCAGGTGCTTGATGTTTTCGAGCGTAGGCACCAGCGACTCGAGATCGTGGCCGTCGATGGGCCCGATGTAGTTGAAGCCGAAGTTTTCAAACAGCGTGGCCGGCACCACCATGCCCTTGGCATGTGACTCCAGGCGTTTGGCCAGTTCGAGCAGCGGCGGCGCCACGCGCAGCACCTGCTTGCCGACGTGGCGGGCGGATGCGTAAAAACGCCCGCTCATCAGCTGCGCCAGATAACGGTTGAGCGCACCAACGGGTGGGCTGATGCTCATGTCGTTGTCGTTGAGCACCACCAGCAGCTTGCAGTGGTCATGCACGCCCGCATTGTTCAAGGCCTCGAAAGCCATGCCTGCGCTCATGGCGCCGTCGCCGATGATGGCCACCGCATGACGGTCTTCGCCTTTTTGCTGGGCGGCCAGCGCCATGCCCAGTGCGGCGGAAATCGAGGTGGACGAGTGGGCTGTGCCGAAAGTGTCGTACTCACTTTCGTCACGTCGCGGAAACCCCGACAGGCCGCCAAACTGCCGCAGGCTGTCCATGCGCTCGCGCCGGCCCGTGAGGATCTTGTGCGGGTAGGTCTGGTGGCCCACATCCCAGACAAGGCGGTCCTCAGGGGTGTTAAAAACGTAGTGCAGCGCCACTGTCAGCTCCACCGTGCCCAGGTTCGAACTCAGGTGCCCGCCGGTTTTTGAAACGCTGTCGAGCACATAAGCCCGCAGCTCATCCGCCAGGGGCTTCAGGTCGGCACGGGGCAGGCTCCGCAGGTCGGCGGGGCTGTTGATGGTTTCAAGCAGTGGGTACATTCGTGGTGTCGCTGTTTATGGCAAGGCCGGCTTCCCGGTCCGCAGTATTCAATCCTGGCCTCAATGATGGCGGTTGACAAGCATGTCCGCCAGTGCACGCAAGGCCTCGGTGTGGCCCAGCCCGCTGACGTCCAGGCTGCGCAGTGCCTTGCCCAGCAACTGCTGTGCATAGGCTTTGGAGTCTTCGAGCCCCATCAGCGATACAAAGGTGGGCTTGTCCTGGGCCGCGTCTTTGCCGGCCGTCTTGCCCAGTGTGGCGGAGTCAGCGGTGACGTCGAGGATGTCGTCAACCACCTGGAAAGCCAGGCCGACGGCAGYGCCGTAATCGCGCAGGGCGTCTTGTGCGGCAGGCGTTGCAGCGCCGCAGGCCGCACCCATCATCACGCTGGCCTGCAGCAGTGCACCGGTTTTCAGCCGGTGCATTTCGTGGAGCTGAACGGATGTCAGTGGCATACCCACACTGGCCAGGTCAATGGCCTGGCCGCCGGCCATCCCCTGAAAACCGGCCGCCTGGGCCAGCATGCGGCACAGGCGCGCCTGCGTTACTGCATCGACCGAATCATCTGCGGGCGTGAGGAATTCAAACGCCAGCGCCTGTAATGCGTCGCCGGCCAGCAGTGCCTGCGCCTGGCCAAACTTGACATGCACCGTGGGCTTGCCGCGGCGCAGCACATCGTTGTCCATGCAGGGCATGTCGTCGTGAACCAGCGAATAGGCGTGGATCAGCTCTACCGCACAGGCGGCCCGCAGTGCGGCTTGCGCATTGCCCTGCACAGCCTCACAGGCCGCCATGACCAGCAACGGCCGCAGGCGTTTTCCGCCGTCCAGCACGGCATACCGCATGGCATCGCCCAGGCCTGCGGGCGCAGGCGCGTCGCTGGGGCAAGCCACCCAGCGCGACAAGGCATTCTCGACATTGGCAAGCTGCCCTGCACTCCAGGCGCTCAACGTAAACAGGGGCAGTTTTTCAGGGGCGTTCAATCGGGGTCTCTTGTTTTAGGGGTGAAGGAATGTTGTGCCTGCCATGGGTTGGCCACAGCTCCCGGCCGCGCCGGTTATTCCTGCACCCAKGGCTTGAGTTCCGTGCCTTCCAGCACCTTGATCTGGTTTTCAACGGCTTCGAGCTTGTCCCTGCAGAACTTCAGCAGTTGCGCGCCGCGCTGGTATCCGGTGAGCAACTGGTCCAGGGGAAGCTGTCCCGACTCCAGGTTGTCAACCAGCCCTTCGAGTTCCAGCAGCGCGGCCTCATAGCTGGCGGGCAATGCCGGCGAGGCGGAAGCAGAAACAGCAGCGGTGGAAGAAGGACTTTTGGCCATGGTGATTTCAATGAACGGTGATTTTAGGCCGTTGCGGGCCTGGTTTCAGCCCCGGTGGACGGGGCAAGTGAATCCGTTTATCCCCATTATCCGGCGGCAGGACGCAAAGACCCGCCAAAAGGCCCACACAGGTACAATTGATAACAGTTCTCGATAACAGCGGTATGGCTGCTGTGGGATATTTGTCCTTGTTATATCCGCGGGCTGCCGCTCAGCCTGCCTTTCCGCTTGTCAACTGCCTCCACCGCCTTCGTGCGGCGGCATGTTCACCGAAATTTGCATGTCTGATCTCAGCCTCCGTCTCCTGCAGGCCACCAGCCAGCTTCCCATTTCCAGCTACTTCGATGCGGGCCTGTATCAGCGGGAGCAGCAAAAGCTGTTTGCCCGCGGGCCGCGCTACCTGGGCCACGAACTGGCGGTACCCAATCTGGGTGACTACTACGCCCTGCCGCACGAAGGTGAAGGCCGGGCGCTGGTGCGCAATGCCGCCGGCATCGAGCTGATTTCCAATGTTTGCCGCCACCGCCAGTCGACCATGCTCCAGGGCCGCGGCAACACAGGCAGTAACATCGTCTGCCCGCTGCACCGCTGGACGTACAACACCTCGGGCGAACTCATAGGCGCGCCGCACTTCGAGATCGACCCCTGCCTGAACCTGAACCGCTACAAAACCACCACATGGAACGGCCTGGTGTTCGAGGATACCGGCCGCGATGTCGCGGCTGAAATGTCACAGCTGGCTACTTACGCGGATCTCGACTTCTCGGGTTACCAGCTCGACAAGGTGCACCTGCATGAGTGCAACTACAACTGGAAGACCTTCATCGAGGTTTACCTTGAGGACTATCACGTCGGCCCTTTCCATCCCGGGCTGGGCGGCTTTGTCACCACCGACGACCTGCGCTGGCAACTTGAGCCCAACTACTCGGTGCAGACCGTGGGCGTGTCCGACAAGCTGGGCAAGCCGGGCACCGACACCTACAAGAAATGGCACGACGTCGTGCTGCAGTACCGCAAGGGGGTGCCGCCCAAATATGGCGCCATCTGGCTCACTTACTACCCGCACGTGATGGTTGAGTGGTATCCGCATGTGYTGGTGGTCAGCACGCTGCACCCGCAAGGGCCCGACAAGACACTGAACGTGGTCGAGTTCTTCTACCCCGAGGAAATCTGCGCCTTCGAGCGCGAATTCATCGAGGCGCAGCAGGCTGCCTACATGGAAACCTGCGTGGAAGACGACGAAATCGCCCTGCGCATGGATGCCGGCCGCAAGGCCCTGATGCAGCGCGGCGACAACGAGTTTGGGCCTTACCAAAGCCCCATGGAAGACGGCATGCAGCACTTTCACGAGTGGTATCGCCGTGAGATGGGCGCCAGCAAAACCACGCAGATGATCTGACGGTACCGGCGTTGCTATTTATTTGATAGCTGCTTGCGCACGGCTGTTGCGGCTCTCAGCTGCTTTTATCACCCATAACCCTTACCCTGAAAATCGATGCAAGCCGTCTGGATGATTCTTTCTTCCTTCCTGTTTGCCACGATGGGGGTCTGCGTCAAGTTTGCATCCGAGCATTTCAACAGCGCCGAACTGGTGTTCTACCGCGGTGTGCTCGGCATCCTGTTCATGGCGGCCTACGCCCGCGCGCAAGGCATCACCTTGCGCACCCGCTACCCCGCCATGCATGCCTGGCGCAGCGTGATCGGCGTGATGTCGCTGTCGGCCTGGTTTTACGCCATTGCCCATTTGCCGCTGGCGACCGCCATGACGCTCAACTACATGAGCAGCGTGTGGATCGCGGCCTTCCTGGTGGGTGGCGCGCTGATGCTGGGCAAGGCCGGCCAGAAAGGGCCTAGCCAAGGCCCCCTCGTGCTGGCCATCCTGGCGAGTTTTATTGGCGTCGTCATGCTGCTGCGCCCGGCCATCGACCAGAACCAGACCTTTGCCGGGCTGGTGGGCCTGATGTCGGGCCTGGGCGCCGCCTTTGCCTACATGCAGGTCATGGCGATTTCGCGCATGGGCGAACCAGAAACACGCACCGTGTTTTATTTTGCCGTAGGCACTGCGGTGGCCGGTTCGCTGGGCATGCTGGTGATGGGCGTCACGCCCTGGAACTGGGAGCACGCGCTGTGGTTGCCGCCGATCGGCCTCCTGGCGTCGCTGGGACAGTTGTCCATGACCAAGGCCTATTCCATGTCCGAAAACCACGGCGGCACGCTGATGGTGGCCAACCTGCAGTACTCAGGCATTGTGTTTGCGGCCATCTACAGCCTGATCCTGTTTGGCGACAATATCCCCCTGATCGGCTGGGCCGGCATGGGCCTCATCATCGTGAGCGCGATCGCCGCAACGGTTTTACGCGCCCGCGCCGCGCCCAACGCCCCCGCTGAAGAGCATTAAGGAGCACGACATGAGCTACACCACCCTGATTTCCGCCGAACAACTGCAGGCCCTGATTGCATCGGCCACACCCCTGCGCATCTTCGACTGCACATTTGACCTGATGAAGCCGCATGCCGGGCATGAGCAATACCTGGCTTCCCACATTCCCGGCGCCGTGTATGCCAACCTGGACACCGCCCTGAGCGCCAAACATGGCATGCCGGGCACCCACGGCGTGATCACCGCCAGCGGCTCCGACGCCCCCGCATCCGGCGGACGCCACCCGCTGCCCAACCGCGAGAAATTCGCCACCTGGCTTTCCAGCGTCGGGCTCGCCAACAACATGCAGGCTGTGGTCTATGACCGCAACGGCGCCAACTACTGCGGGCGCCTCTGGTGGATGCTCAAGTGGGCTGGCCATGAAAACGTGGCGGTGCTCGACGGTGGGCTGCAGGCCTGGCAGGCGGCCGGCGGCGCCGTCAACAGCGGCGAAGAACCCGCGCATTTCCAGGCCAGCTTCCTCCTTGGGCCGGAAAAAGCCGCGCTGGTGTCGGCCGAAACTGTCGCGAGCCAGCTCGGCCGTCCCGCGCAAACACTGATTGATGCGCGGGCCACACCGCGCTTCAAGGGCGAAGTGGAGCCGCTGGATCCCGTGGCAGGCCACATCCCCGGTGCATTGAACCGTCCCTTCAGCCAGAACCTCGGGCCCGACGGCAAATTCAAGCCGGCGGCCCAGCTCAAGGCCGAGTTTGAAGCGCTTCTGGCGGGCCGGGACCCGGCCACCGTGGTGCATCACTGCGGCAGCGGCGTCAGCGCCGTTCCCAACCTGATTGCCATGGAACTGGCCGGCCTCGGAAGGAGCGGCCTTTATGCCGGCAGCTGGAGCGATTGGTGCAGCAACCCGGCGCATCCGGTCGCACAGGGCTGACCGTTCAGGAACCCCAACAAAAAAACCTGCACGATTAAACGTGCAGGTTTTTTTGCTGAACCGGCCTCTATGGACTCGCCTCTAGTGACGTGTTCGGAAATCCGGTTCATGCCGGATTTTCAGGCCCACTTATTTGGCTGGAGCGCTGGCTGCCGTGCCGGGCGTCGCGGCGTCGCCCGTCATCGGGCTGGTGCTGGTGCCCATCGGGCTGGTACTGGTTGTGGACGTACCCATTGTGCTGCTGCCTGTCGTGGACGTACCCATTGAAGAGCTGCTATCCGTGGGGGACGGCGTGGTCGAAGGTGTGGTTGCGGGCGCCGGGGTCGATGGCGAAGCGCCGGTGTCTTCGACCTTTTTGCCACAGGCACCGAGCGCCAGCAAAGCGGCCAGGGCAACGGCGGTAAGGGCAGCAGGTTTAAATTTGGATGCGTGCATGTCGGTGTTCCTTTTTTGAAAAATAAATGGGCTGAGCGGTGAGTGGCTGAACGTCAGCCGGAATTCAATTTAGCCCGCGGCACCGGGCTTTCTGCATGAGACGGTGTCCCACAGGGGTGTAAGCGTTTTTCGCCTGATGGCGCACGAATGGCACAGTGAAAAAAGACCGCGTCAACACGCCCGGGCATGGCCGGACAGCCGGATTCGCTTGTGCGGATTGTCAAGACGTGAGCCTGACGAAGGGCCGGCACCGCGGCTGCTACGCGAGCCGTTGTCAGGCCTGTCACCCACGCGTCCTTTCGAGGGGCTGGGTTCGGGCCTGTGGGAATGAAGTATCTCTGCGGTGGTTTTCATGGCAATCTCCTTGAATGTCATCCCGGCGCTCGCGGCAGGAAACCGTTGCGAGGTACAGACTGGTGGTGTTATTGCGGCGCTTGCGCGCCTGCTGCGCACATATGCCTGCCCCATTAACTGTAGGGACGGCGTAAAGCACTCCACGTAGTCAATGCCTGCTGAGTGAGTAGGAAAAGACCTACAAGCGTCTGTTTCCATTCAGGAACACAAGCGTTCAAGCCGTCGCGCCAGCAGAAAACACCCTCAGGCCGGAAACCAGCTATTGCCCGGTATGCCCAAGAAAAACAACAAAATAACCACTAATCCCTTGCTGGACAAGCGCGAGCAGCTATTAAATCCATAGCACCGGTTACGCCACATCTACTGCCGCACCGGCGAACGCACATGCTCAGGCCGCACGCCCACACCCACCGCGTAGGCCGGCAGTGCCTGCAGCAAAGGCCAGCGGCGCATCAGCTTGAGGGGCCAGGGCAAGGCCATGGCGGGGCCATCACGCCCCCTGGCCGCCAGTACCGGGCTGAGCAGGCGGTTCTGGACCGCAACCTGAACTGCCTGCGTGACGCGTRTGGGAAACAGCCGGCGTTTTTGCACCTGCGCCAGCAAGGGCGTCAGCGCAGCCCGGTCAAGCTGCCGGTCTGCCAGCGGCGCGGCCAGCAGGTTGGCCGCCGCCACGGCGTCCTGCACCGCCAGGTTGATGCCCACGCCGCCCACAGGCGACATGGCATGCGCGGCGTCGCCGATGCACAGCAGCCCCGGCTTGTACCAATGCTCCAGCCGGTCCACCGTCACACTCAGCAGCTTGATGTCGTCCCAGCTGGCCAGGGTAGCGATACGATCAGCAAATAGCGGCGCCACCTTCACCACGTCGGCCCTGAAAGCCTCCAGCCCCCGCGAACGGACGGCTTCAATGCCGCCCTTGGGGATCACATAGGCGCACTGCCAGTAGGTGCGGCGGTCAATCATCGCAAGGAAAATGCCGCTGGTGATGCGCCCGCCTGTCGTGGAAGGATCACCAGGCATTTTCGGCAGGCGCATCCACAGCACATCAATGGGCGCGCCCAGGTCGCGCACCACCAGCCCCGCGGAACTGCGAACCGTGGACCGCCTGCCGTCGGCACCTATCACAAGGTCCGCCCTCACCTGCAAGGTGCCCTCGGGTGTAGCGACCTCCACACCTGTCACCACACCGCCCTGCTGCATCACACCGGTCACTTCGGCGTTCTGGATCAGGCGAAAACCGGGATACAACTCCGCTTCATCGCGCACAAAATCCAGGAACTCCCACTGGGGCATCATCGCGATGAATTTGCAGCGCAGGTGCAGATGCCTGAAGCTGGCAAGCACGAGTTCGGTGTCACCCACCACCGCGCGCAGCTCGCTCACTTCGTCATGCGGACGCGCCAGAAATTTCTCCAGCAAGCCCAGTTCGTGGATCACTTCAAGGGTGGACGGATGCACGGTGTCGCCACGAAAATCCCGCAGGAAATCGGCGTGTTTTTCCAGCACAAGCACCTGCACCCCGGCGCGTGCCAGTAAARGGCCCAACACCATTCCGGCAGGGCCTCCGCCGGCGATGCAACAGCGCACATTCAGGGCTTCGGGCATGGTGTCTCCTTAGCTGGACCAACGTTGCCCAGACCATATAGAAGCTTGCCAACACACGCAAGCATGCCCGGCGCGCCTAGCGGGAGGCGTTGCCGGTGCTGTTGTTGGGGCTGCTGTTTTTGCTGCCGGAAGTGGTTGCGTTGCCCAACTGGCTGGCCGGCAGGCCGCCATTGGTCGTCACGCCGGCGGTGGCGCCTGAGGCGCCTGTCGAAGGGCTTGATGCGGTGCCCTGCTCCGGCCCGGCCTGTGCAGCCGAGCTGCCACCGGTTGAAGGCGCGCCCGACGCGTCGGCCGCCGGGGTGCTTCCCTTGAAGCCGCTGCTGCCGCCGGCAGGACTGTCCCCGGCGCCAGGGGCCCGTGAATCGGTTCCGCTTGATGCTGCCGGCGTTGCGCCGGAACCGGTGCTGCCAGGCGTACTGCCGGGGTTGCTGTCTGCCTGCCTGTTGCAGCCGCCAAGACTCACGGCAAGCACAAGCGCCGTGGTGWCTGGCGCTGCAAAGAACACGTCAGCGAATCGCTTCATATTTTCTTCCTTACGGGGGACTGGATCAGCAGGGCCTGCAGGGTGTGTCTGGTGCAATCTGTCGGAGCGCTCGTGCACTGCAGGCTTACTCCATTGGCATGGGTGTGGTCTGCACTTCACCCGGCTCGGGCGGCGTGTTCAGCGGTGGCACTGGCTCCGGGGGTGGAACGTTGGGGTTGGTGGCCATGGTTATTTGCCCTTTTTGCCGGAACGCGGCCGGCTGGGAGCTTCCGACAATTCCGGGCGGCGGGGCAGGTCGCGGATCATCGCTTCGCCTTTTTCATCGCGTCCGTCAGAAGGCAGGTCAGGCTCCAGCGCCAGCTCCGGCTCGTCGTTGTCCGGTTGCTTGCGGGGCGCCCCCGCAGCAGCCCCCTGTCCGCTTTTCCCTGGCCCATTTTTGGGGGAGCGAGAGGATCCAGCGGACGAAGGCGAGGAAGATGAAGATGCGGCGCCGACCCGGGTAATTTGCGTGGGCTCGGCAGGCAAGGTATGGGCCGGCTCATCGGGCGAGCCCGTGCCCAGCGGAACACCGCTCTTTTCCGGACGGCCAGTCCCCGCGCTCATCACAGGCCCACCACCATCAAGGGCATGTCATGGGTGGCCAGCGCCGCTGCCGCTGCCATGCTGGCAAAAACCGTGATGAAAAAAGCCACATAAGCAGCCAAACGCGGCCGATGCGGCAACTGTCGCGGCGCCGGGTGTGCAACTGTCCGCTCAGGCTCTGAGCCATCGAGGCCGTCAAGGTCGAAAGCAGAGGCGCGGAAAACATTGGAGACCGTTGAGGGGTTTGAATGAAAGTTCATGGCGGGCCTGCCTTTTCACATTGCTCACGTTGCTTGCACATTGAACCCGGTAAAAAAACCAGGTGCATTTGACGAGACGATGTCTCATCTTCGTGCTGCCTGCGTGCGCTGCGTATAGGTCGCCAAGCCCTGTCGCTGTCAGGCGCTGTCCGACAGCACCACACGATTCAGCTCAATGGTGGTGCGCAAGCCCGCTGATCAGGGTGACCATGCCAATGCCGATGCCCAGCCAGGCGATTTGCGCCATGGTTTCGCGGGCCGTCACGCGCTTTTGGAGCTGCGGAATCAGGTCGGCCAGCGCGACGTAAATGAAGC
>NZ_JBFUBD010000079.1:0-12040 GCF_056405935.1 Polaromonas sp. P1_E3 | reverse complement strand
CCGGCGATGCGCTGCATGCGGCGCGCGCGGCGGAAGTCACGTCGTTGTGGCGATTGGCCGCCAAATAGCCCTTGCAAGTGATGAAGGCTGAAGCACGCGCCACCGTCCTGCTGGCCCCGATGGAAGGCCTGCTGGACTTTGTACTGCGCGACATCCTCACACGGGTCGGCGGCATTGACCGCTGCGTTTCTGAATTCATCCGCATCACCGACCAGTTGCTGCCCGAGCGGGTGTTTTATCGCATCGTGCCCGAGCTGCACAACGGCGGCCGCACGCTGGCCGGCGTGCCGGTGCGTGCACAGTTGTTGGGTTCTGACCCGGGCTGCATGGCCGAGAATGCCGCGCGGCTCGCAAGCCTGGGTCCGGCGGGCATTGACCTGAACTTTGGCTGCCCGGCCGCGGTGGTCAATCGCCACGGCGGAGGTGCATCGCTGCTGCGTGAGCCCGAAACCCTGACGGCCGTCGTGGGCGCGGTACGCCGGGCGGTGCCGGCCGGCATGCCCGTGTCGGCCAAGATGCGGCTGGGCTACGAAGACGATGCGCGTGCCGTTGAATGCGCGCTGGCCATTGAAGCCGGCGGTGCCGGCGAGCTGGTGGTACACGCCCGCACCAAAGCCCAGGCCTACAAGCCGCCCGCCTACTGGGAGCGCATTGCCGACATCCGCGCCGCAGTCAAAATTCCGGTGGTGGCCAACGGCGAGATATGGACAGTGGAAGATGCGCGGCGCTGCCGTGAAGCTTCAGGTTGCGACGTGCTGATGATCGGCCGCGGCGCGGTGCGCGACCCGGGCCTGGGGCTGGCGATCAAGGCCGACATCGCCGGTGGGCACCATGCCGCTGTGGGTTGGCCGACGCTGCTGCCGCTGATCGCCGACTTCTGGCACATCGTCTGCTCACGGCTTGAGACCCGCGCGAGGGCAGGGCGCCTCAAGCAGTGGCTCAATTTTTTGCGGCGGCGGTTTCCTGAGGCGGAAATGGCTTACCAGGCGATCAAGACGGTGAATGATCCGGTGCTGATCGATGAATGGCTGGCCCAGCTGCTGCAAGGCTCGGGGAGCGAGCAACCCTCCGCGCGCTTGCCTTTGCTCGTGATGGCATGACACACCTGAAGCCTGGGTTCCGCACAGATTGCAACCAGGCTTTACACAAACACTCCCGCGGCTTTGCTGCGCCGACACGTCGTCGGAACACCATGAAGGCTCTTCCATCCAAAGGAGTCGATCATGAAATCAAAAGCCATTGTGTGTGCCATTGCCGCAGCGTCGCTGGGCTTTGCCTCGCTCTCGTTTGCGCAAGGCTACGACGGACGCGGCCAGCGCGGTGAGTCGCCTCGTGTTGAGCAGCGCGGGTCTGTCGGCCCCGGTTATCACCCTGTGGATCGCCGCGCAGATGACCATCGGTTCGACCATCGTGACGACCGCCGTTACGTCCGCAACGACCGCCACTTCGACGGGCATGGCCGCCAGTTCTACCGCGGCGGCCACATCCCGCGCGAGTACCGCGGCCGGCAGTATGTGGTGAATGACTGGCGCGGCCACCACCTCGATGCGCCGCCGCGTGGCCAGCAGTGGGTGCAGGTGGGCGCGGACTATGCGCTGATCGCCATTGCCACCGGTGTCATCGCGCAACTGGTGCTGAACTGAACTTTCAGTGCGGCGTCGGGAAATCCATACCCGGCGCCGTCCTGGAGTCCTCGGCGAAAGAAGCCTCTTTTGTGGTGCTGCCGTCAGGCTGCCATCACGGCGGGGGCTTTGTGCATTAGGCGGCTGCGAATGTCAGTGAGCGCCACAACCTGTGCACCCCGCGCATCAAAGTTATCCGGTGAAAGCCAGCTGTCGAAGGCTCTCTTCAAGAGCGGCCATTCACCGTCGATGATGGAAAACCAGGCGGTGTCGCGCGTCCTGTTCTTGTAGACGAGGAGCTGCCGGAAAACGCCTTCGAAGCTGAAGCCGAGCCTGGCGGCCGCGCTGCGCGACGGCGCGTTGAGGCTGTCGCATTTCCACTCGTAGCGGCGGTAGCCGAGCGTCTCGAAGACCAGCTTCATCAGCAGGTACTGGGCCTCGGTGGAAGCGCGGCTGCGCTGCAGCAGTGGCGAGAAGATCACGTGCCCGACCTCAATGACGCCATTGGCGGTGTCCATGCGCATCAGCGACAGGGTCCCGACTGCACGCCCGGTACCGGTGTCCATGACCGTGTAATGCAAAGGGTCGGTGCTGGCTGCGTTGCGTTCGAGGTAGGCGTCGAAATCGCTGCGCGCGGTAAATGGCTCGGGGGCGAGGTAGGTCCAGGCCCGGCCGTCGGGTGCGGCGGCATAGGCGGCGAACAGGTCGTCGCCATGGCGCCTGGCGTCCAGCGGTTCGAGGCGGCAATACCGGCCTTCGAGAGTGATGCGCGGCGGCCTTTGCCTTTCCGTCCAGCCCTGCATGGCTTCGCCGATGGGTTGCCCGTAGGCGTTTGTGCGTGAGGTCATCGATGCTCCTGTGAGTTTGAGCGCCCAGATTAAGATCTTCGTGGCTCTTCATAAAGTTCCATACTTCTGTTATTTCCTGGTGCCACGATTTGCGGCCGAACTCTTCGCCTTTCAACGACCCTTGCGCGATGCCCTCCACCATGTCGACTGACAAGTCCGCCAGCAAGTCCGCTCCAAAACATTTCCCTCCGCAGGACTTCCTGGAAGCCCCGCTGGACAGGGGCCATGCCGAGCCTTTGCAGCGCCAGCTGTACCGCAGGTTCAAGGAGGCCATCCTCAACGGGCAGCTTGCCGCGGGCAGCCGTCTGCCTGGCTCTCGCGCACTGGCAGAAACGTTGTCGGTCTCGCGCAATACCGTGGCAATCGCCTATGACCACCTGGCTTCTGAAGGCTACCTTCGCGCAGACCGGCAAGGAAGCACCGTGGCGGCCCTGGTGCGTCCGGGCGAGCCGACGGTGCAGCCTGAGCCCGCCAAGCCATCCCGGGTGGCACTGCGCCTTTCCCACATCCGGTTGAGCCCTGCACGTGCAGACACCAGCACGGCACTGCGGCCCGGTGTGCCGGCGCTTTCCCACTTTCCGCTGGCCGCCTGGCGCAGGGTGCTGGACCGTGCAGTGCGCGAGGCCATGCCGGCAGCGTTGCACTACGGTGACCCTTTCGGCCAGGCCGAACTGCGTACGGCCGTAGCGCGTCATCTCGCACTCACACGCGGCGTGCACTGCGAGCCGGCGCAGGTGATCGTGACGGAAGGCGCGCAGGAAGCGCTCACGCTGTGCGTGCGACTGCTGACCAACCCGGGCGACACGGCTTGGGTGGAAGACCCGGGTTACCGCGGCGCCAAGGCGGCCATGCATGCGGGTGACCTGCGCATCGTACCCAAGCGCATGGACGGCGAAGGCCTGCACGCCGGCGCGGCGGACTGGCGCTCACGCACACCGCGGCTCATCTACACCACGCCTTCGCACCAGTACCCGATGGGCGTGGTGATGTCGGTGGCACGCCGCCTGGCCTTGATCTCTGCCGCGCGCAGGCATGGCGCCTGGATCATTGAAGACGACTACGACAGCGAATTCCGGCATGCCGGCGAACCCATAGGCGCGATGCAGGGCCTGGTGGCCGACGCGCCGGTGCTCTATGTCGGCACGTTTTCCAAAACCATGTTTCCCTCGTTGCGCCTGGGCTTTGTGGTCATGCCAAAGACCCTGCTGGCGTCTGCGCAGGATGCCTTGCGCGAAATGCTTCGCGGCGGCCACAGCCATGAGCAGCTTGCCATGGCCGGCTTCATCGAGTCGGGGCAGTTTGTGCGGCACCTGGGCCGGATGCGGCGGCTGTACCGCGAACGCCAGCTCGCCCTGCGGGAAGCACTGACGCAGCACCTGCGCGTTCCCCACCTCATTGAAGGCGGGCAGGGCGGCCTTCACCTGGCCGTGCGGCTGCCGCAGGACTTCGCGGATGCACGTGTTGCAGAAGCCGCACGGCGTTTCAGGATGGCCCCCATGCCGCTTTCTTCGTTTGCCATGGCGCCGGCGCCTGAAGACAATGGCCTTGTGCTGGGGTACGGAGACACAGCGATTGATCTGATGGAGCCTCTTGTCAAACGCCTGTCACAGCTGGTGCTTTCGGCGGGAAGCTGAGCCCGGCGCACAATGGCACCATGAAAACACCCCCAAGGCTGCAGTCGCTGCTCGAAGAAGGCCTGATCGACACCGTGGTACGGCAACTGATGAGCGGCAAGGAAGCCATGGTGTACGTGGTGCGCTGCGGCGACGAAACGCGCTGCGCCAAGGTCTACAAGGACGCCACCGAGCGCAGCTTTCGCCAGGCGGTGGACTACACCGAAAACCGCAAGGTCAAGAACTCACGGCAGGCGCGCGCCATGGCCAAAGGTACGCGCTTTGGCCGGCAGGCCACTGAAGCGGCGTGGCAAAGCGCCGAGGTCGACGCGCTGTACCGGCTGGCCGCAGCCGGCGTGCGTGTACCCAGGCCGCATAACTTTTGCGACGGCGTGCTGCTGATGGAGCTGGTGACCGACGAGCACGGTGACGCCGCACCACGCCTGAACGACGTCGATTTCACGCCCGAAGATGCGCGCCTGCACCACGCCACGCTGCTCACGGAGGTGGTGCGCATGCTGTGCGCCGGCGTCGTGCACGGCGATTTGTCGGAGTTCAATATCCTGCTCGGTGTGACGGACGGCCACCCCGGCCCGGTCATCATCGACCTGCCGCAGGCGGTAGACGCCGCCGGCAACAACCACGCGGGCCGCATGCTGCTGCGCGACGTGGCCAACCTGCGCGGCTTCTTCGGCCGCTTCGCGCCCGAGCTGCTGCAAACCGACTACGGCAGCGAGATCTGGGACTTGTACCAGCGCGGCGTGCTGCAGCCAGAAACGGTGCTGACGGGCCGCTTTGCCCACAAGACCGGGCCGGTCAACCTTGGCGCCGTGATGGGTGAGATTGACGATGCGCGGGCTGAAGATGCTGCACGGCGGTTGCGTATGCAGCAGACCCGTTAGGCACGTCATTTTTGCAGGTTAGTGCGCCGGCGCAGCGGCAGCGCGCTTGCCGCCCAGCGTGACGCGTGCCGTGGCATACGCCAGCAAGGCGCATCCGGCGATGCCGGCCACCATGGGCCGGGCGCTGCCGTCTACAAACACGCCCACCACGGCCATTACCACCGCGCCGGTGACAAACTGCAAGGTGCCCATGAGGGCCGAGGCCGTGCCGGCAATGGCGCCGTGCTCTTCCAGTGCCAGCACGGCGGTGGTGGGCACCACCAGGCCCAGAAAGCCATAACCCACCAGCATCAGCGCGATCATCACGTCCAGCCGTTCRATGCCTGCGAGGTTGAGCACCAGCAGCAGGGCCATCACCGCGGCATAGCCCGTCACGGCCACCTTCACGATGGGCACCAACCCGAATCGCGCCGCCAGCTTGCCGGTGAACTGCGAAACCCCAATGAAAGATGCCGCGTTCACCGCGAAGGCGATGCTGTACTGGCGCGGTGTCAGGCCATAGTGGTTGATCAGCACAAAGGACGAGTTGGCCAGGTAGGCAAAAAAGCTCGAAATGCCGAAAGCGCCGATGAATACCAGGCCCATGAAATGGCGGTCGCGCAGCAGCACGCCGTACGCCGTCAAAGCGCTGCCGAAGCTGCTGTCCACGCGCTGCTCGGCAGGCCGTGTTTCCGGCAGGGTCATCGCTACCAGGGTCAACCCTGCGGCGGCGGCCACGGTGACGGCCCAGAACACGCTGCGCCAGCCAAAAGCTTCAATGAGGAAGCTGCCCACCAGCGGCGCCAGGATGGGCGAGACGCTGAAGACCAGCATCAGCAGCGACATGAGGCGCGCAGCGTCATGGCCGGTATGCAGGTCCCGCACCACCGCGCGCGGCACCACCATGCCGGCGCAGGCGCCCAGGCCCTGGATGAAGCGCAGCACCACCAGTGTCTGGATGTCGGGCGCCAATGCGCAGCCGATGCTGCCGGCGGCAAACAGCAGCAGGCCGAAATACAGCGGCGGCTTGCGGCCCACCATGTCGGAGACCGGGCCGTAAATGATTTGCCCAATGCCCAGGGAGATAAAAAACGCCATCAGGCTGGCCTGCACGGCACCCATGGAGGCGCCCAGGCTCTGCCCGATGGAGGGCAGCGCAGGAAGGTACATGTCGATGGCGAAGGGGCCAATGGCGGACAGCAAACCCAGCACCAGGGCTGCCCGGAAGAAACTTTTTGTCATGAAAGGAAAGGAATCAAGCCGTTTGTGTATCAGTAACAGGGAAGCAGCCCCTGAACCAAACGGCACTGTTAAAACCGCCATTGAAATGCACCAGGGCGGGGCACAACGACGGAAAGAAATTTACCTGGGCTTATTGTCGCTGACCTCACTGCTTTTTGCTTGGGTGCTGCTGCGACCTGTCATGTCTGACAGGCATGAAATGTAAGCGGGGCATTGTGTTGATTCAAACTGTAATGAAGCCGCAATACCGGGTTTAACCTGAGTCTTTCAACAGACCGCCCGCACAACCGGCGAGTCAATGGTCAACAAAGACAGGAGAAGCCTTCCTATGCAAAGACGCGAATTTTCACAGACAGCACTGGCCGCCGGTGCCCTCGCGGCGCTAGGCCCCTTTGCTGTCAGCCGGCAGGCGCAAGCCGCCGTCGCGCGCGCCGCGGCCGGCATGCCGGCGATGGGCACCAATCTTTCGGGCATGGAGTGGGCCAGGCCCGGCTTGCGGGCCAACACAAGTTCGGCCCCCAACCTGCATTTCACCGTGCCGCGCAAGGCGGACGTGACCTACCTGGCGGCCTGCGGCTTCATGAAGAACCGGCTGCCCATCCAGTGGGAGCTGCTGCAGCCCATGCTGCACGATACCGTGGCCAATGCGGCAGCGAAGGCAGCCATCGGCAACCCGGGCGCCTTCCATGCGGGATATGAGGCTTTCATTACTGGCGTGCTCGATGCACATGCCGCAGCCGGCACGCGCTGCATCATCGACAACCACAACTACGGCCGCTACCAGGATTTCCGCTTCCAGCCCGATGGCTCGGTGATCGGCTTGACGGTGCCGCCCAGTCCCTTGCGGCCCTACACCACGGACGCGGTGCAAATCCAGTCGCGGATTTTTTCGCTGGCGCCGGGCGCGACGCTCAAGATATCGAACTTCACCGACTTCTGGACGCGCGCGGCGACCAGGTGGAAGAGCCACCCGGGCTTCGGCGGCTACGGCCTCATGAACGAGCCGCACGACATGCCCAAGCCCGGCGGCGTGATCGCGTCGAATGAAGAGGCGGTGAAGGGCGGCGAAGACCTGACGATCTGGCCCGCGTTTGCGCAGGCGGCCATACAGGCCATACGCGCCGTTGACACGGTCAACCCGATCTACGTGTCAGGCAACCTCTACGACTCGGCCATGTACATAGGTACCCGGAACCCCGGGTTTCCGCTGGCGGGCGCCAACCTGATCTACGAAGTCCATATGTACCTCGACGCCTTCAGCAACGGCGCCTTCTTTGACTACGACACCGAGGTTGCCAAGAACTACAGCGCCGGTTTCGGCACAGGCCCCATCAAGGTTTCAACCGGCGCGGATCGCCTGAAGATCGCCGTCGACTGGGCCACGGCCAAGGGCGTGAAGCTCGCGCTCACGGAGGTCGGCATGCCGGTCGACGACCCGCGCTGGGAGGCGATGTTCGCGCAGGCGGCGGTCTATGCCGCGCAGTCGGGTTGCGAGGTTTATACCTGGATGGGGGGCAATCACTGGCCGATACGCAACTACGCCATCAACCATGTGCCCGGGTGGCACCAGAACAAGACGCTGGAGCCGGTCGTCTCAGGTGTGCTCAAGGCGGCGTCCGGCATTGTGCAAGGGACCTTGTTCGACGATGGTCCCGGCTATGCGCTGGCCGGCACGCCCCTCACGATCACGGTCTATGCGCGCGGCAACCTGGCCCAGCCGGTGGTGCTCACGGTGACATCCAGCAAGGGCGGCACGCTGAGCAAGTCGAGCCTGACCATCCCTGCCGGTGCCAAYGGGCAGGACAGTTTTACCTATACGCCGGTGGTCAACCAGATCACGACGCTCACCTATACCGGCGCTGCCCAGGTGCCGCCGCCGCGCAAGGTGTTTTCACTGACGAACCCGGTGGCCTACGCTGCGACGAATCTCGCCGATGCCGCGCTGGCCATCGTGGCCAAATACGGCGCCTGCAAATGGGAACTGGCTGACGGCCATACCGACTACCTGCTGGGCGCACCGGCCGCAGCGGGCCAGGTGGTGCGCGCCGTGTCGGACTCGGGTTACGGCTCCAGCCCGGGTAATGCCATGGAGATGATCAACTGGATGAACAAGGACAACGGCGCCGCAGGGCCCATGTCGGTGCCGGTGATGCGTGTGACCAACGGCAAGAAGAATTCCGACCACAGCGTGCCCGAGTCCTTTGGCTTCTGGTGCAAAAAATCCAGCCGCATGGCCGGCGTGCAGCCGAACCCCCGCAACCGCGTGCCCTACAACCTGGAGGATGCACATTTCGCCATCGCGGCCTTCAGCGTTCCCGCATCGACCAACACCGGGGTGGTGTTCCAGGCTTCCAAGACGGAAGACCCGCAGACCTCGGAGCTGGGCCTGCTGAACGGACAGCCGCGTGCCAGGTGGATTGATTCGAAAGGCCAGACGGTGCAGCTGCTCGCCCCGGCCAGGCTTGCGGTCAACACCCCGGCGGTGCTGGCGCTGGTATCGGCCCCCGGCGCGCAAAAGCTGCGCCTCAATTCCGCGGAGATCGGCAGCAGCGCCGCGACCTTCGCGCCCAGCGCCTTCACCCAGATGCTGATGGGCAGCGGCTACATCAGCTATTACCCGCGCGAAGGCTTTCGGGGCAACCTGTATGCCGTCATCGCGGGCAAGGGTGTGCCCACGGTGGCCGAGCTGGCCGTGCTGGAAAAATACCTGGCCTCCCTGGCCGGCGTGACGCTGGCATAAGCCAGTGGTGCAGTGCGGGTGTTATTCGACCTTGGCGCCTGAAGCTTTCACGACTTCCGCCATGCGCTTGTAGTCGGCCGCCAGCAGTTTCGCGAAGTCGGCATTGTTCATGGCCAGCGGCTCGATGCCCTGCTTGTCCAGGCGCTCCAGCACCACCGGGTCTTTGAGCACCCTGGCCATGGCCGCGTTGACGCGGTTGATCTCGGCGGGTGGTGTCGCGGCAGGGCCCAGCAGGCCGAACCATGAATCGAACTGGTAACCGGGCAGGCCGCTCTCGGCGATGGTCGGCACATCGGGCAAATATTTGGAGCGCTTGGGTGAGGTCACGCCGATCAGGCGAATGCGGCTGTCCTTGGCGAAAGCCAGCGCACCAATGCTGGCGGCGATCACGGCTTGTGCACGGCCCGAGATCACTTCATTGATCGCTTCACCAGTGGCCTTCAGCGGCACATGCACCACGTCGATACCGGCCAGGCCATTGAAGTAGGCCATCGAAAGATGCGTGGCGCTGCCGACGCCGGCGGTTGCGTAGTTCAGCTTGCCGGGGTTGGCTTTGGCGTAGCGGATGTATTCGGCCGCGGTTTTGGCCGGCACATCGGGATGGATCATGAGCACATAGTCGGCCGTGCCGATGTGCGCCATGGGGGCGAAGTCTTTTTGCGGGTCATAGGCGAGCTTGGTGTAGAGCGTGCCGGCGATGTTGTGGCTGGCCGCGCCCAGCACCATGGCGCCGCTGTCGGGCGCCGACTTGGCCACATAGCCCGTGCCCACCGTGCCGCCCGCCCCGGGCCGGTTCTCGATGATGACAGTCTGGCCCAGGGCCGCGCCGAGTTCGTTCGACATGGCGCGCGCCAGCAAGTCCTGTACGCCGCCTGGGGCAAAAGGCACCACGATGCGCGCGATCTTCGGGTTGGCCTGGGCCAGGGCGCCACCTGCGGCAAGTGCCAGGCTGCTGCCCAGGAAATCTCTGCGTTGCATCATGAATGTTCTTTCGTGTGGTGTTTGTGGTGCGGTTGCAATGTTGGTTCGCTGGTCAGTTCACGCAGATCTCGTCGGCCAGGCGGCGCATAAAGCGTTCGCACCAGGCAAGCTGCTCCAGCGTGACCCATTCATTGGGCTGGTGCGCCTGCGCGATATGGCCGGGGCCGCATACGATGGTCGGCACACCGACCTGGTGGAACAATGCAGCTTCCGTGCCAAATGAGACCTTGCCTGCACCAGAACTGGCATCGACATCTGCGCACTTGAAGCACAGCCGGGCAATCTCGCTGTCGGCGTCCGTCGCAAAGCCCGGCAGCACCGAGTTGAGCTTGTGGGTGATGCCGGTGTCGGCGGCCACGGCCTGCATGGCCGGCACCAGGCTGTCGGCAAAAGCCTTGGCTTCATTGAACAATTCGACCGGTGAGTTCATGTGGTGGTGGCGGATTTCCCAGGTCACGTCGCAGTCGCGCGGGATGATGTTGAGGGCGGTGCCRCCGGCAATCACCCCGGTGTGGATGGTGGTGTGCGGCACGTCGTAGATGGGGTCAAACGGGCCTTCCTTGACCAGGCGCTTGTGCATGGACTTGAGGTTGGCGACAAATTCGCAGGCGATCTCTACTGCGTTGACACCCTGTGGTGTGAGCGAGGAATGCGCTTCAAAGCCGCGCACCGAGGTCTTGTACGCATGTTTGCCCTTGTGGGCAATCACGACCTGCATGCCGGTGGGTTCACCCACGATGCAGCCCGCGGGTTTGTAGCCCTGATCCACCATGTCGGCGATCAGGCGGCGCACGCCGATGCACCCGACTTCCTCGTCGTAGCTGAAGGCCAGGTGAACGGGGCGCTTGAGTTTGCGCTTGAGCAGCTCGGGCACCATCATCAGTGCGGTGGCGCCGTAGCTTTTCATGTCGGTCACCCCGCGGCCGTAGAGCTTGTCGCCGATGACTTGCGCGGCGAACGGGTCGGTGTTCCAGGGCTGGCCATCCACCGGGACCACGTCGGTATGGCCCGACAGCACGATGCCGCCCACTTTGGTTTCGCCGTTCTCGGCGGGCAGGGTGGCCCACAGGTTGGCTTTTTTTCCGCTGTCGTCATAAGTGCGGCGGCATTCAATGCCCAGCGCTTCAAGCCGTGCCTGCGTCCAGTCAAGGAGCGGCAGGTTGCTGTCACGCGAGACAGACGCAAAAGAGACCCATTTTTCAATGAGGGGCAGGGCGGCAAGGTCGGCGGCCTGTACGGCACTGCGAGTGGCGTTGGGGAGGGGGGCGTTCATGGCGTGGCCTTTTGCAGGGGGGCGGAAATGGTATGACAGCATACTATTTTGCGAAGGGCTTCGCCGTCCCCAAAGGGCATTGCAGGACTGCGCGCGTTACGGCCGCAATCCGGCGAGAATGCAGGGCGCCGCGTGCAGGGCGGCAGGCTAACTCCATTCTTTTACCGAAAGCATTCCATGACCAGCAGCATTTACACCACGTCCATCCCCGTCTTCAAGCAGATGCTGGGTGGCCTCAAGGGCGTCCTGGCCAAGGCCGAAGCCCATGCGGCCGCCAAGAACATTGACCCCAATGCCCTGCTGCAGGCGCGTCTCTTTCCCGACATGTTCCCCTTGCTGCGCCAGGTGCAGGTGGCCAGTGATTTCGCCAAAAGCGTGTCGGCACGGCTGGCCGGCGTGGAAGTGCCCAAGATTGAAGACAAGGAAACGACGTTTGCCGAGCTGCAGGCGCGCATTGACACCATCCTCGCCTTCGTCGAGGGCCTGGACGTGGCGAAATTTGATGAGGCCGCCACGCGGGAGATCGTCACGCAGGCCGGCACGCCCAAGGAAAAGCGCTTTACCGGGCAGTCCTATTTGCTGAATTACGGCTTGCCGCACTTCTTTTTCCACACCACCACGGCGTACGCCATCCTGCGCCACAACGGCGTGGAGGTCGGCAAGAAAGATTACATCGGCAGCTATTGAGCTGTCGCAGGCGCCTGCGCCTTCAGTGGGTGCCTGTCTAGTGATGCGCCGGGCGCAGCGCCTGTGCGGGCGCTCCAGGTGCTGCCGGCTCCACAGGGTGGCGCGGCGCGTAGCCGCTGCGCGGACGTGTGGGGCTCTGTATCCAGATGGTCG
>NZ_JBFUBD010000078.1:0-12044 GCF_056405935.1 Polaromonas sp. P1_E3 | reverse complement strand
GTCTTGCCCTGCAGGACGCTGCGCACCGACAGCGGTGTCAGCCCGGTGCTTTCGGCAATGGCCTGGTAATCCAGCCCCAGACGCTGCCGCGCATCTTCCAGGCGAGTGGCGATTTCAGATAACGTTTTCATAGATAGAAAAATATCGTTTATTGAATAAACAATAGTATTCTATCCTTTTATCAAATCTTTGACGATATAAAACTATTCATTTTTATAAAAACAATAGTTAAGTATCGATTTTATCGCACTCAGCCAGCCCACATCGCCGGGCCCTAAGCAAACTTGCGCACCGCGTCCAGCGCCAGCCCGGCGCCGATGCTGCCGAAGCGGTCGCCCTCCACGCTGCGCGCCTGCGGCAGCATCGCGGAGATCTGCTCGCGCAACAAGGGCACACCGCTGGAGCCGCCAGTGAAGAACACGGTGTCGATATCGCCGGCGTTGACAAGCCCATTCCTGAGCAGCCTCATCACCGTACGCGCGACCGTACCCACCAGTTCGCTGATGGCGCCGTCGAAGTCAGGCCGGTGCAATGTCAAGGTCTCGCCGGGTGCAATGCGGCCCAGGTCCATGGTGGTCTCAGGCGCATCCGACAGCGAAATCTTGGCCGCCTCGACCTGCATCGCCAACCAGTGGCCTGCGCGCTCGCGCACCAGGTTCTGCAGGCGGTCCAGCTTGTGTTTGTCTACCGCGCCGCGCCGTATGTCGGTGATCTGCGTCCAGGATTTTTTGCTGTAGACCTGGTTGATGGTGTGCCAGGTCGCCAGGTTGAAATACTGCGCCGACGRCACCTCCAGCCCGCTCACCAGCCGGCTGCCCAGGCCCAGCGTGGGCATCACGCTGGCCAGGCTCAGGTATTTGTCGAAGTCGGTGCCGCCAATGTGCACGCCGCCACTGGCCAGAATATCGTCGCGCCTGTCAGCCTTGCGGGCGCGTTCGGGCGACAGGCGCACCAGCGCAAAGTCCGACGTACCGCCGCCAATGTCGACCACCAGCACAAGTTCTTCGCGCCGGATCTGCGACTCATAATCAAACGCCGCCGCAATCGGTTCGTACTGGAACGCGATGTCTTTGAGGCCTACCGCTTGGGCAATTTCGGCCAGTGTGTTTTCGGCTTTTTTATCAGCCGCAGCGTCGTCATCCACAAAAAATACCGGGCGGCCCAGCACAGCCTGGGTGAAGGGCTGGTCTGCAGCCTTTTCAGCGCGGTGCTTGAGCTCGCCAATGAATTGCGCCAGCAGCACACGAAACGGCAGTGCGCGGCCGGCGACTTCAGTGTGCTCGTCCATCATGGCTGTACCGAGCAGGCTCTTGAGCGAGCGCATCAGCCGGCCTTCGTAKCCCGCCAGGTAATCGGCCAGCGCCGCCCGGCCATAGCTGACATGCTCGTCTTCGGCGTGGAAAAACACCACCGATGGCAGCGTCGGCTTGCCGTCTTCAAGCGGCAGGAGAGCGGGCAAGCCGGGCCGGCTCCAGCCCGCCGTGGAGTTGGAAGTGCCGAAGTCGATCCCGCAGGCGTGGGGGCGGCTCACCGCCCTGCCGGCCTGGCAAAGCCGTTGTCGGCCCATGCCACGGCGCTGGCGCGGTTGAGCTTGAAGGAAGGCGCCACGCGCACCTGCGCCAGCGTCTCGCCGGACTCGTCGCAGGCACCGAGCAAACCGTGCGGGTTGTCTTCGTCAGGAACAATGTCAAGGGAAACCGTGATGCGCCCGGCATTGGCGGTTACCGTGATGCTTTGGTGCAGCGTCGCATGCAGCTGCTGCTCGTGGCGGCGCACAAATTCCGATGCGGTCTTCACCAGCGTGCTGAAGGCGGGGCCATCGAGCGGCTTGGGGTTCTTTTTGTCGCGACCCATGGTCCAGGGGCCGACCAGGGCAGGCTCGGGCTCGCCGTCCTTGATCATCGCCACCGCCCAGCCGTCGTCGTCTTCGTTCTTGATGACCTTGGCGGTCCAGCCATCGCCGCACCAGAGGCGCGGTTCCTGGATGGGGGTATCGTGGAGGGGTTCATCGGCCAGGCCGGCCGGCGGGGTGTGGGAGTCAATCAAAACGCAGTCACTCGGGTGGGCGCCCCGGCGAGGGGCCGGGGGCAAATTCTTGTCACGCACCGCCTTCAGACAACATCAAACAACACGGCGCGCAGGGGGAGCGGATTTTACAGCCCTCCCCAAACCGCTCACAACCCAAGGTCGCTGAGGCTGGGGTGATCGTCAGGCCGGCGCCCGAGCGGCCAGTGAAACTTGCGATCGGCCGCCTTGATGGGCAGATCGTTGATGCTGGCGTGGCGCACCGCCATCAGGCCCATTTCATCAAACTCCCAGTTCTCATTGCCGTAAGAGCGGAACCAGTTGCCGGCGTCGTCATGCCATTCGTAAGCAAAGCGCACCGCGATGCGGTTGCCGCCAAAGGCCCAGAGCTCCTTGATGAGGCGGTAGTCCAGCTCACGCACCCACTTGCGCGACAGCAGCCCGGCGATTTCCTCGCGCCCCGTGACAAATTCCGCCCGGTTACGCCATTTGCTTTGCGGTGTGTAGGCCATAGCCACGCGCTGCGGCTCGCGCGTGTTCCAGCCGTCTTCGGCGGCGCGGACTTTCTGCACGGCGGTTTCAAACGTAAAAGGGGGAAGCGGCGGCCGTGACTCCATGGGGATCTCCTGTGGGTTAAAAAAATGGGGCTAAATGGGAAAGACAAGAAAAGTCAGATGTAGACAGATTTGTCTACTTGACCAAATTCTGGCACAGGTAGACAGATGTGTCTATACCGCGTCTACAATAAGCCATGGACGTCTCCACCCTCCCCGCACGCGAGCGAATCCTCGTCACGGCACACGAACTTTTCTACCGCGACGGCCTGCGCGCGACCGGCATCGACCGCATCATTGCCGAGTCGGGCGTGGCCAAGCTCACCTTCTACCGGCACTTTCCCAGCAAGGACGAATTGATCCGCACCTTCCTGGACTACCGGCATGGACGCTGGATGGGCTGGTTTGTCGACGCGCTGGGCCGCCATGGCGCGCAACCCGGCGGTGGGCTGGCGCCGCTGGTGCAGGCCATGGGCGAGTGGTTTGCCGACCCGGCGTTTCGCGGTTGCGCCTTCATCAACGCCGTGGCGGAAGTGGGTGGCACCCAACCGGACGTGGCAGACATTGCACGCCGGCACAAGCAGGACATGCAGCAGGTCATTGCCGATTTGCTGCCGGACGGCGCAGGCCAGGCCGAGGCGGCGCGGGCCGCCGCGCTGGCAGTGGACGGCGCCATTGTGCGGGCACAGATGGAGGGCAGCGAACCCGCACTGGCGGGCTTGCGCCTGCTGCTGGGCGGGCTGGACAACCAGGCCGCCAGGACAGGCAATCGCTAGGCCTTACCTGGCCGCCGCGATTTGTCTTTGGGCTGCGACGCCAGCGCCGCGCCCGCACGCTCAACCACCTTCACGGCCGGGCGTTTGCCCGACGCCACCCACTCGCCGTAAAAGTCAATCTTGCTGTCCAGCAACTTCATCGCGAGTTGCCACTCGGCAATCATGTCCCTGACCTGTTCGCGATGCGCGGCCAGCAGGGCCTGGCGCYTGCCCAGCGTGCTGCTCCCTTGTTTGACGAGTTCGGTGTATTCGCGCATTTCGGCAATCGACATGCCGGTGCGCCGCAGCCGGTCCATCAGCTCCAGCCAGTTGATATGCAAGTCGCCATAGACGCGCCGGCCACCGGCGTCGCGCGTCACGCCCGGGATCAGGCCCTGCGCCTCATACCAGCGTATGGTGTGCACACTGCGCCCGGTGCGTGCGGCAAGCTGCCCGATCAGAAAACTTTCAGCCATGCCCGACTGTATAACGGCTCAGGCGGCCAGCGCGGGTGCCTCCAGCGCAGCGTTCACCAGCGCGGTGTCGAAGTACTCCGTCAGTTCTTTCATTTGCCCGCCTTCCATGCGGCAAACATAGCAATAGCGGTTGTTGTAGGCCTTGCCGGCGTGGGTGGTCACCTGCCCGCGGAACTCGATGACAACCATATCGCCGTCGGCCATTACGCGCTGCGTGGTACTGACATAGGGCGTGGCGAACTGGGCAAACAACGGCCGCAGCAGTTCGGTGACGACGGCCTGCTTGCCGCGGTAGGTGCGCGACCAGGGCGTACTGCCCTCAAGGGTCCAGCAAAAATCGTCGGCCATGGCGTCGACAAATGCCTGGCCATTGCCTTTGTCCAGTTCGGCCATGACCTCCTGCATGCGCAGGCGGTTGGCGGATGTGATGTCGCTGTTGGTAGATGCTGCACTCATGATGAAACTCCTTGACGGCTTCTTCGCATGCCCTGCGAAGTGGATGGAGGCCGGCACCATTGCCAGGGCCCTGAAAGGATTGGAATACCTTGAGTGCACTCAAGGTCAAGCCCGGGAGGCAGCAAGCCGCAAAATTCACCACGAAATCGGCCGCCGGCGCAATATAGGCAAGCGCGAGCAGCTATTCTTTTAATAGCAAACCTACAATGGCGCATGAACCCCAAAAAGCCTGCAACGAGTGAATGGGTCGGCAAGATGCTGGCGGTACTGAAAACCGGCAACACGCCGGCAGCGCTGGCCCAGATCAAGGCGACCACCAGCAGCAAGGACCTGCAGCAACTGCACGCTGCGCTGGAAAAAGCGCAGCTGCTCAAACAGCTCAAGCCTGTCGACATTGCGATTGCCGACCAGCTCCAGGCCTTGGCCTCACCGCGGCTGAGCCGCTCGCCCTGAACGCTTCAGGCCCGCTGCCTTTCAGGCGGGGCGGATTTCAAACTGCGCATCTCCCATGTACCGGTTGGGGCCCAGCGCGGCCGTCACGGCGGCCAGCTCGGCGGCTTGCCACTGGTTGAAGATTTCCAGCTCGTCGCCTGACAGCACATCTTCAGCCGGCGCTTCGCCGTAAGTAGCCACCAGTTTCATGTAGGCCGCATACACAGGCCACACGAGGCTTTCGTCTCCCAGTTCGGCCTCCAGCGCTGTTCTGAAGCGTTGCTCGGCGGCCTGCAGTTCTTCTGCGGAGGCATCTTCATAGGCGTAAAGCCTGAGGCGGTAACTCACGTGGTTTCTCTCAAGACAAACGGAACAGGGTCAGGGCGCTTGCGGCTTCACCGGCGCAGGCATGCCCTGCGTCAGCTCAATGCGGCGCCGCAGTTTTGCTGCTTCCTGGGTGTCGCCACCCTGCTCTGCCCGGCGCAGCTGTACACCCAGCCAGGCGAGCAGCGGCCGGCGCCAGCCCTCGGCCGACGCGGTATCAATCGCCTGGGTGATCACCGCGGGGCTGGCTTTGCCGGCCTGCAACATCACGCCGGCAGCCACCAGTTTCGACAAAGGGTCGGCAATGGCCGCTACAGCACCCGCGTCGCCGGCAGCAGCACGGCGCTGCGCTTCGGGCAACAACGCGATGCCCTGCGGCTGCACTTGGCCTTTCAGGTAATCAGCATAGGCGCGCTGGGCGTCAGTGGCGTCTTCGCGCAGCTTCTCAAATCCGGTGCAGGGCTCATCGAACACGAGACTGGCAACCCGGGTGGCRCAGTGCAGCAGCTCGGCGGTGGCTAGCAGGTCGGCACGGCCAGAGCGAGTGAGTTGGGCGCGCGCGCGCCCCAGTTCGGCCATCTCGACACGGCTGTTGCCTTCCATATACGCGGCCACAGAGCGGTCCATCGAACCTTTGGCCTCGAGCTGCCAGCCGGGCGGCTGCGGGCCCCCGGCACAGGCGGCCAGCAACAAGGCCGAGGTCAGCGCGGCGGCATGCGTCAAGGTGTTCTTCATGGCAACTTCATCTCCGCATCGCGGGCGTCTTTGGCGAAAGGCCATTTGCGGCTGATTTCGTTGATGAGGCCTTCCACCTTGCGCAGGCTGGCTTCCACGTCGGCGCRCAGCGCGCCCAGGTCGTCAGTGGCATCTTTGGCGTTGCGGGTGACGGCCTGGGCGTCCTGCAGCAATGCATCCACTTTTTTGAGGCTGGTGCGGGCCTCACCCAGCATGGCGTTGAGCTGAACCACGGTGGCCCGGGTTTCGGGCATCAGTCCCTTGTCGCCGAACACCTGGGTGTCGGTCTTGGCGGCGAGCCCGTCGAGTTTGGTGAGCAGCGAGTTGGTGCGCTCCAGCGTGGCAGCAAACTTTTTGGCCTCTGCCTCGCTGCCCAGCAACACCGTCAACGCGCCGCCCGGCCCGTTCAGGCGCTCCGTCAGCGTCTGCAGGTTGGCCAGGCTGGTGCCCACCGCACCGCCGCTTCCGGTGAGGGTGTTGAGGTTTTCAATCAGGTCCTTGGCGGCAGCAATCACTTTGGGCACCTCGCCGGCCGCATCGCCCAGCAGCACCGTGCGCTCCGCGCCGTCGGGCAGCGGCGGGTCGTTCAGCAGGCCGGTGTAGGCGCGGATGTTGGTGCCGCCTACCAGGCCGCGCACCAGCGTAAAGACGCTGGTGGTGCGCAGCCAGTGGGCGTCCTTGGCGGCGACGTCCACCAGAATCCGCGCCTTGCCGTCATTGGCCAGCTCGATGCGCTTGACGCGGCCTATCGGGAAACCCGAGAAAGTCAGGTCCATGCCGACCACCACGCCTTCAGAGTCTTYCGCGATGAGCACCAGCCGCYGGGTGGATTCAAACGCTCCGCGCGCATACATCACATAAAGGGCCGAGCCCACCACCAGCAGCAGCATGAAGATCAGGAGAAGCCGGGCCTTGAACTCCAGGTTGGCGATTTCCTTGGGCGAGGACTCCGGCTCCCGCGCCGGCTGGAGCGGATCAGGCCGGCCGTGCTCCGGGGATGAAGGGTCGTGGGGTGAGCTCATGGATTGTTATTTGGTATTTATTGAGGCGATCAATAGTAGTTGCCGACCAGCGAAGCCACTTCAATCAGCAAAATCACGGCGAACATGCGCACGAGGCCGCGCATCTCGGCACTGGTGCGCACGCTGGCTTCGCCCATGCCGTAAAGCGCCGAGGCCATGGGGATCAGCGACACGGCCAGGCAGAAGAACAGGGTTTTGAGCACAAAGATGAGCGTGACGGAAGGGCTGAAGACCTGGCCGAAGAGCCGGGTGTAAGCCGCCAGGCCCGACAAGGCAAAGCCGTATGTCGCCATATAGGCCACCACCAGTGCGACCACACAGCTCAGCGCAGCCAGTGTGATGCCGGAGAACATGCCCGCCACCACGCGCGGCAGCACCTCGCGCCGCACCGGCTCGATGCCGTGTTCGCGCATTTCATCGAGCTCGCCGCTGGCCTGCATGGCGGTGAGTTCGGCGCCGTCGGGGATGGTGCAGCGCAGCGCCACAAAGAGCGCCGCCGTCAGCGGAATCAGCTCCAGCACCAGCACGCGGATGACCACCTGCAGCGCGTACTGCGAAAGGCCATAACTCAGCGCGGTCACCAGCACGATGCGCGTGAGCACCACGGTGACCAGCGCGCACAGCAAGGTGAAGCCCAGCAGGATGGGCGCCGTGTTGATGTAGATGTGGCGCGCCAGCACCGTGCGGCTTTGCGGGCTGTAGCTGGAAGGCGAGAGGGTCAGCACCAGGATGATCGCGCCCAATTTCACCAGGCGCCACCATTCGATCAGCCAGTGCTGGGCGGTGCGGCCTGTTTGCGAGAGTCGGCCTTGCCAGAATGATGCTGTTGAAGCCATCCGGGCATGATACCTGCGGGCTCTGCCTGTCCATGTAGGATGGCAGGCTTTCGCCCGGCGCGGGCGCCCGCCCCTGTCTCCTCCACTTCACCACCGCTTCATCATGGCCATCGACACCTGGACCGCCTACTTCCTTGCATCCATCCTGATCGCGATTTCGCCCGGTTCTGGCGCGGTGCTGGCCATGAGCCATGGGCTGAGCTATGGCATGCAGCGCACGCGCGCCACCATCGCGGGCCTGCAGATCGGGCTGGTGGTGATTTTGCTGGTGGCCGGGGCGGGAGTGGGTTCGCTGCTGGTGGCGTCGGAGCTGGCCTTCAGCGTGGTGAAAGTGCTGGGCGCGGGCTACCTGATCTACATCGGCTGGTCGCAGTGGCGCTCGTCCAACGGCATCGCGGCGGAAGATGCCAATCCCGCGGCCGATGCCAACGGCGTTTCCGCGCGGAAGCGTTTCGCGACCGGCCTGCTGACCAACGTCACCAACCCCAAAGGCATTCTTTTCATGGTCGCGGTGCTGCCACAGTTCATCAGCCCTGCCCGGCCACTGTGGCCCCAACTGCTGGTGATGGCGCTCACCACCGTGGCGGTCGACACCGTGGTGATGCACGGCTATGCGTTTGCCGCCAGCCGCCTGCAAACGCTGTTCAGGAATGCGCGTGCGGTGCGGCTGCAAAACCGGCTGTTCGGCGGCATGCTGATGGCGGTCGGTGCGGGCCTGTTTTTCGTCAAACGCAGCCATGCTGCCGCGCATTAGGCCCAGGTCGCTATCAAAACAATAGCTGGTGGCGCACATCCCTAAAGGGCTGGAGCCCTAAAACCCTCAAAATAGCGGCGCCATGCCCTCAAGCCGGCCGGGGCCCAGCCTGCGACACAATGCCCGCCAGCTTGCGCAGCGCGCTGTCGGTCTCGCTGGAAAACGGTGAGCCGCAACTGATGCGCAGGAAGTGGTCAAAGCGGTTCGAGTTGGAAAACATGGAGCCGGGCGCCACCCGTATGCCCTGGCGGATAGCGGTGTCGAACACCGCCTGCGCGGAAGTGCCCGCCGGCAGTTCAACCCACAGCATCATGCTGCCGCGGGGAACCGAGAGCCGGGTTCCGGCCGGAAAGTGCGCGGCAATCGCTTCGGCCATCTGCTCGCGCTGCGCATTGAGCATGCGGCGCAGCCGGGCCAGGTGCCGGTCATAGGCGCTGGAGGCCATGAATTCCGCCACGGCCAGCTGGCCCAGCATGTCGTTGGCGCGGCTTTGCGCATACTTGAGCATCTTGATGCGCGCCTGCCAGCGCCCGCCGGCAACCCAGCCCAGGCGCAACCCCGGCGACAGGGTCTTGCGCAGCGACGCGCAGTAAATCACCGAGCCACTGCGGTCCCAGGCCTTGGCGGCCTTCAGGGGAATGTCGTCGGGGCCCATGGCGCCGTAGGTGTCGTCTTCAATCAGTGCCACCTGCTGGCGTTCGCACAGTGCGACCAGCTTTTCCTTTTCACTGTCGGGCATCACGCTGCCCAGCGGATTGTGGAAATTGGGCATCACCACCACGGCGCGTATGCGGTCGTGCGTCTGGAAAGCCAGGTCCAGCGCCTCGACGGAAATACCCAGCTTCGGGCTGGTGGGAATTTCCAGCGCGCGCAGGCCCAGGCTTTCCAGGATCTGCAGCAGGCCGTGGTACGTCGGCGACTCGACAGCGACGGTATCGCCCGGCTGCGCCACCGCACGCAAGGCAATGTTCAGCGCTTCAATGCAGCCGTGCGTGACCAGGATGTCTTCTGTCGACAGCCGCATGCCGGCCTCCAGCGCCCGCTTGGCCAGCACGGCATTCAGCGGTGAATCATTGAGGAAGTCCGGCGGATTCACCAGCAGTTGCGGGTGCTTGCGCAGCGCCCGCGTGGCGGCGTTTTTCAGGGCTTCGGCCGGGTACATTTCGGGCGATCCATAGGTGCCGGCCAGGTTGGCGACCAGGGGGTAGACATCGCATTTGGCGACGAAATCGGATACCCGGTCGTGGATGCCGACGTACTGCGCCGGGTCCAGCCGATGGCCGCATTCCGGTTCGCTGGGCGGCTGAATATCCACCCGCCGCCGCTTGAGCACGAAGTAGCCTGAACGCGGCCGCGCCTCCAGCAGACCTTCGTCCTCCAGCGTGTGGCAGGCTTCCACCGCCGTCGACAGGCTGACCTGGTGCAGCCGTGTCAGTGCCCTGACGGACGGCATGCGTTGCCCCGGCATCAACACGCCGGACTGGATGGCCTGGCGGTAATGGCTGGAGAGCTGTAGATAGAGTGGTTGCGACGGGGATGGCGAGGGTTGCAGGTCCATAAGCCAGATGATCCGTGAAGGGGAAGGCGGGCCACAGCCACAGATGGGCCGAAAACAAACCATAACAGATGAATAAACAGGCGTCTGTACCGATACAGAAAAGACTTGCCTGGCTCTGTCGGGACAGTGCTGCTCTCTTTAACCTTGGCGCTTCCTTCCCCGTTTTCCCGTTCACCAACCCATGAATGGAGCCGCCATGAAAGAGCACTTTGCCCCTCGCCACCTTCAGCTGGACGCCGGTGAGTCCCTGTTTTTTCACACCAAAGCCGGCAGCGCCCTGATCAGCACATCAGGCACGCTGCTGGTGACCGGCACACCGCGCTGGCTTGGCGAGCAGGTCTTTCGTGCCAGCGTGCCGCTGGAGGTGGGGCAGTCGCATACCGTTGCCCAAGCCGGCTGGATCACGGTGACCGCCCAGCACGGCGGCGCAGCATGCGTGCTGACCCAAACCCCGGCAAAAGCCCCGGCCCATACGGGAAACGCGCTTTTGAGGTACTTTTCTGGAATGGCCCGGGCCTTGCGGGCCTGGCTGGGCGGCGCAGAGGCTGTCTAACCGCTCCCGAAAATCGCCCTGCGCACCAGCTCTTCACTTCATTTTTAATTGCCTTCACCACCATGACCGCTTCCGCCTGGCTGCTCTTCATCACCATCTCACTCGTTACCGCGCTCAGCCCGGGGCCGGGTATTTTGCTGGCGGTTTCCAACGCCGTCGCCTGGGGACCGCGCAAGACGATGTGGAGCTCTTGCGGCAATGTGCTGGGCGTGTTCACCGTTTCCGCCGCAGCCATGGCGGGTTTGGGTACCTTGCTGCACACCTCGGCCTGGCTGTTTGCTGTGCTTAAGGCCGCGGGCGCCGTCTACCTCATGTACCTGGGCTGGCGGCAATGGACCAGCAAGACGTCGATGTTCGACACGCCTTTGCCCGACGGGTTTACCGCCGGGACATCCTCAGGAAAAAGCAACGCCACRCTGTTCCGGCAAGGCCTGCTGGTGGCGCTGACCAATCCCAAGAGCATCCTGTTCTTCACCGCCCTGTTCCCGCAATTCATCCATCCTGAAGCGCCGATGCTGCCGCAGTTCATGGCGCTGACCAGCGCCTTCGCTGCGTGCGTTCTGGTCTCCCACTTCACCTATGTGCTGCTGGCCAAACACACCCACCGATGGTTTGGCACGCCCCGCCGGGCCCGGCTTTTCAATCGCCTCTGCGGCGGTGCGTTTGGCCTGCTGGGCTTGGGCCTGCTACGGCTGAAGAGCCCTGCCTGAAACACCCACACCACACTCCATCCAACCCCACAAAGAGGAATTCCTGTCCATGGAAGATTCACGCAACACCCGGTTCGCCGCAGTGCAGGCCGAACTCGGCTATAGCTTTGACGGTGAGATCAAGATTGGCGGCAACTACGTGCCCGTCGTGCAGCATGGCGACCAGGTTTTTGTCAGCGGGCAGATCCCGCGTGTCGGCAACACGGTGGTCGTTACCGGCCGCGTGGGGTCGGAAACGTCTGTCCAACAGGCCCAGCTGGCGGCGAAAATCTGCACCATGCGCGCGCTGGCGCTGCTGCGGCAAAGCCTTGGCAGCCTGGACCACATCAAGCACATTCTGCGCATCACCGTTTTTGTGCAATCCGCACAGGATTTCACGCAGCAAAGCGAAGTCGCCGATGCCGCATCTGAGGTGCTGTATGCGGTTTTGGGGCCGGCCGGCGCCCACACCCGCACGTCAGTCGGCGTCGTCCAGTTGCCCAAGAGTGCTTCGGTCGAGATTGATCTCATTGCGGTGGCCGGCTAGGCTCGCCTGCTGGCTTCACCTTCAACCGCCGGGCAGCAGGCGTATCAGCTTGCCGTTGTTGCTGTCAGTCAGCACATAAAGCAGCCCGTCCGGCCCCTGGCGCACATCGCGAATGCGCTCCACCGCCTCAGACAGCAGCTTGCTTTCGCGCACCACCTTGCCCGAGAACGGAGCCGCCAGTTCGATCCTGTCCAGGTAGCCAAACTTGAGCGAGCCGACGAACAGGTTGCCGCGCCAGGACTTGCCATAGCGCTCGCTGGTCAGAAAAGCCATGCCGGAAGGCGCGATGGACGGCACCCAGTAATGCAGCGGCTGCTGCATGCCGGCC
>NZ_JBFUBD010000077.1:0-12117 GCF_056405935.1 Polaromonas sp. P1_E3 | reverse complement strand
CTTTTGCTTCGCCAAAAGAAAGTAAGCAAAGAAAAGGCGACCCTGGTTCCTGCGTCCCTACGCTTCGCTGCGGGCAACCTGCGGTGCTCGGTCCAGCCGGGGTCAAAAACAACTCGCCTGCGGCTCAAACAAGTTTTTGCCCTGATCCGTCTGGCCCTGCGCTCCTCGGCGCATCCACAAGGGGGTGGCAGAGGAATACCGAACAGCCAACAACCGAATACCAGAACCCGAACACCTGAAGAAACAAGTACTCGCCATGGCGAGTACTTGTTGGTATTGGTCTTGGGTTTTGGTATTCGGTCCCGCTCCCGCAAGCCCCCTTCTGTCTGCGCCGAGGAGCGCAGGTTCAGGCGGATCAGGGATCGCGATTGTCTGAGCGAAGCGAGTTCGAGCGAGACCCCGCCTGAACCGAGCACCGCAGGTTGCCCCGCAGCGAAGCGCAGGGGTCGCAGACAGCAGGGTCGCCTTTCTTTTGCTTACTTTTCTTTGGCGAAGCAAAGAAAAGTGAGTTGCATGCCGGGCAACCCCGGCCAGCAGCTCTCAGCAGAGAGAGAGCCCATCAAATCAACACAAGCTCAACTCTTCACCCGATTCACCAAAAACACCCCAAAAATCGCCAACGCCCCACCCGCCAGCAAACTGATGCTCAAGGGCTCTCCCAAAATCAGCCAACCCAGCAACACGCCAAATACCGGCACCAGGTTGTTGAACACCACGGTGCGCGCAGCGCCCAGCTGGCGCAGGCCTTCGTAGTACCAGACAAAAGCCACCGCGGTGCCGAGCACGCCGAGAAACGCCAGGCCGGCCCACACTTCAGGGGTGAATGATTCGGCCTGTACGCTGGAGATGTCGCGCAGGGCCAGCAGGCCCAGGAACAGCGTGCCCCAGATGGCGGCCCAGAGTGTGGCCAGCACGGGCGACAGGCCCTGCAACAGCTTGCGGCCCAGCAGCGTGTACACGGCCCAGGCGCACACCGCACCAAACATCGACAACTCTCCCTTGCCGAGCGACTGTGCGATTTGCGAGAGGTCGCCCCGGGTGACGACAATCCACACGCCAAGCAACGCCAGGGCTACGCCCAGCCAGCGCGTCGGCGAAAGCCGGTCGCCCAGGAATGTGGCCGCCAGCAGCAGCGTGACCACTGGGTTCAAGGCAATGATGAGCGAGGTGCGGCCCGCCGGCAGTACGGAAAGCGCCGTGAAGAACAGCAGGTTGTAAATAAAGATACCGGTGGCGCCCAGCGCCATCGTGCCCAGCAGCTGGCGGCGCGACAGTGTCGTGAGCGCACGCAGGCCTTCTGTGAAATGCAGCGCCACCAGCAGGGCCAGCGTGGCAAACACAAAGCGTATGAAACCCGCGGTGGCGGGCGGCAGGTGGGCTGAAATGACACGCCCGGCGATGAAAGTGCCGCCCCATAGAAAAGGCACGCAGATCAGGCGCAGGTACAGCCCCAGAAGGGTTTTACCGGCGGGCGGAGCGGTGGGGGCGATGCTCGGCAAAGGCGCTGTGGCGGAAGGTGAAGGTGAAGGTGAAGGTGAAGGTGAAGGTGAAGGTGAAGGTGTGGCGGCTGCGGTAGCGGTCATGCGGTTTTGATGGAAAAAATGGCTGGCATCGGTTAGATTGATGCATGAGATTAACTGCTAAATGACTCACTATCAAATGAGTGTTTACTCATCCTCGCCCGCGTACCCCCTTAACGTTTGTTGAACCGGCTATGACGCTTGCCCAACTTGAAGTCTTGATCACCCTCGACGAATGCCGCAGTTTTTCACGCGCGGCGATGCGCCTGGGCACGACGCAGTCGGCCGTCAGCCATGCGCTGCGCGCGCTTGAAACGCAGTTCGGCGTCAAGCTCGCGCAGCGCGATGCTTCGGGTGTGGCCATGACGGATGCTGGCGAGCGCCTGCTGCTGCGCGCCCGCGAGATGACCGCGCTGGCCGCCACCATGACGCAGGAGCTCGGCGATGCCCGCGAACTGAAGACCGGCACGCTGCGCATCGGCTCATTTGGGCCCACGTCCACCGTCAACCTGTTGCCGCCGCTGTTGGCGGCATTCAAGAAGCGCCACCCGGGCGCGCAGGTGCGCATTGAAGAGGAGAGCGACGAAGTGGTGGACGACTGGCTGCTGCAAAAGCGGGTGGAGCTGGGTTTTGTCGTTGTGCCTGACGAGCGCTTTGAAGTGCTGCCGCTGGTGCAGGACGAGTTTGTCGCCATCTTGCCGGCCAGGCACCCTTTGGCCAAACTCAAGGCCGTTCCGGTCACTGCGCTGACGGGGCTGGACTTCGTGCTGACAGAAGCCGGTTGCGGCCCGGTCATCGTGCCCATCCTGCAGAAAAACATTGCGTTGCCCAAGGTGCTGTACCACTTCACGCAGATCATTTCCATCCTGCAATTTGTGCAGCAGGGCCTGGCGGTGTCGGTGGCCGCCCGGCTGGCGTTGCCCGATGCACCCAAGGGCGTGGTTTACCGGCCCCTGTCGCCGCCGCAACCCCGAACGGTGGGGCTGGCCTGCCTGGATGTGGCAAAACTCTCGCCGCTGGCACGCGCCTTCTGGAATACGGCAAGCGAAGGAACCACGGTACGTTGATTCAGGTGCTATTTATTTCATAGCTGCTTGCGCTTGTCCTGATTGAGTTGTGGCTGGTTTTGTCAAAAATTAATGGCGCGGGTCAATGGTGCGGCGGCGGGTTTTGCAACAAGCTGGCTGGCTCCATGTCACAAGCGCTACCGGGTGCCTGCGGGTGATTGCGGAAGGGGCCCATCAAGTACCATCAGCCCATTGCGCAGGCTGCCGCACCATCGCAGCACGGAAAACAACAGGGAGGCCGGGGTCATGATTATCTGGAGCATTGTTTGGGGTGCCGTGCTGGGCTGGTTCTGGCCGGGCTATGGCGATTTCGGCGTTTTCCTGGGGGGATTCCTCGGTTTGTTCGCCGGCCTTTCCTTGCGCTGGGCCGTGCGTGCCGAAGTCGAGGCTGCACACAAAAAGCATGCGCCGCAGGTCAGGGCGGCGACTGCGTCGGCACCACATCCACCTGCCATGCCGCGCGGCAGCGTTCAGGCTGCGGAGGACGACGACGGATTCAGGGAATTTGAAAATACCTCTCCATTGCCAGTCGCGGCATCGACCGCACCGCGTGCACCCGCTGCGCCGCAAACCATGGCGCCAGCGGCGGCCAGTACGCTCAGCGCGGTCAGCAACGAAGAGGCATCCCTGCAAGAAGAGCTGGCCCCGAACGGCCTGCCGCGCGCTCAGGCTGCGCCCGCTTCGCGGCCCGCCTACACACCGGCCCCGCCCAACGCCATCGAGCTGGCCCTGATCGCCGCCAAAAACTGGTTCCTGGGCGGCAACACCATCGTGCGAGTCGGGCTGGTCATTTTGTTCATCGGCCTGTCGTTCCTGGCGCGCTACGCGGCATCGGCAGGGCTCTTCCCGGTGGAATTCCGCCTGGCGGCCATCGCCGCCGCGGCGATTGCGTTGCTGGCCGTGGGCTTTCGCAAGCGCACCGAGAAACCCGGCTTTGCGCTGGCACTGCAGGGTGCCGGTGTAGCGGTGATGTACCTCACGGTGTTTGCGGCCTTCCGCATGTACGGCCTGCTGGAACCACTGCCTGCCTTTGGGTTGATGATTGTGGTGTGCGCGCTCAGCTGCGCACTGGCCTTGCTGCAGAACTCGCGGGCGCTGGCGGTGGCTGCATTCGCCGGAGGTTTCGCCGTGCCGATTCTGCTGTCGACGGGGCAGGGCAGCCATGTGGGCCTCTTCAGCTATTACTCGGTGCTGAACCTGGCCATTTTGTTCATTGCGTACAAGCGTTCGTGGCGCATCCTGAACGTGGTGGGCTTTATCGCCACCTTCGGCGTGGCCACGGCCTGGGGCGTCCTGAAGTACACGCCTGAGCACTACGCCAGCACCCAGCCTTTCCTCATCGGCTTTGTGCTGATCTATCTTTTCGCCGCCATCCTTTATGCGCGCAACACGCCCACGAAGCTCGGCAACGCCGTCGACACCATGCTGGTGTTCGGCACGCCGCTGGTGGGCTTCGGCCTACAGGCCGGGCTGGTGCGCACCATGGAACTGGGCACGGCCTTTTCGGCGCTGGGCTTTGCCGCGCTGTACCTGGTGACGGCGATGGTGCTGGTACGCCGGGCGCTGTCCAGCTACCGCCTGCTGATTGAATGCTTTATTGCGGTGGGTGTGGGTTTTGCCACGCTGGCGGTGCCGCTGGCACTCGATGCAAAGTGGACTTCGGCTGTCTGGGCGCTGGAAGGTGCGGGCGCGTTCTGGGTCGGCATGCGGCAGGCGCGCTGGATGCCGCGCGCGTTTGGCTTGCTGCTGCAGGGCGTGGCCGCCATGGCGTTTCTGGGCGGGCTTGATGACGCAGGCGCGTTGGGCAACCCTGTCTCGGCCATTCCGTTTGGCAACCCGGCCTTCATCGGCGCCATGCTGATCGCGCTGCCGGCGCTGCAACTGGCCTGGTGGCTACGCCGGCCCTTGCCGCACAGCGAGTCTTCGTGGGCCAAGGCCTATGCCGGCGTGGAGTCGAAGCTCAGCGTGCCTGTTTACCTCTACGGCTTTTTCTTCTGGTGCCTGGCCTGGTTGCTGGAAATCAACCGCCGTGTGCCTGCGCTGGAGGCAGATGGCTTTCCCCAGCAGGCCTTTAGTGACCGCACCACCGGCCTGCTGATGATGCTGGCGGTGGTGGCCAGCGCGGCCTTGTCGATGGTGCTGGGCCTGAAGAAGCAGTGGGCGGTGGCGACCTGGCCCGCGCGCATCACTGTCGGCGTGCTGGCGCTGGGTTATGTGGCGCAGGCAGGCCAAGGCTACCGTGTGCTCGCTACGCCCGCGTGGGCTGTGTGGCCGGCAGTGCTGGTGCTGCACTACTGGATGCTGCGGCAGTCTGACCGCCAGGCGCTGGCCCTGTCTACGCCAGCGGGCATTGACGCCCGGTCACCCTATGGCTTTTTGCATGCGGCCAGCGCGTGGCTGGTGACCTTCCTCCTGGCGGACTGCCTGTGGTCGGGTATCGGCAAGGCCGAGCTCTGGCGCACTTCGTGGGCCGGCGTGGTCCTGCTGGTCAGCGCCATCGCGGTGCTGATGCTGCTGGCGGTGTGGGCGGGGCGAGCTAACAGCGCGGCCCTGCGCCAGGGCGCCAGGTGGCCCCTCAATCCACATGCCCAGGCTTACTACTGGTATGCCGCCCTGCCGCTGGCGGTGCTGGTGTTCTGGGGGGCTCTGGCCGCCGCTGTCACTTCCTCGGGCCGCACCGCGCCGCTGCCCTATATCCCGCTGCTTAATCCGACCGACCTGACCCTGGCGCTCGCGCTGGGCGCCCTGGTGTTCTGGCGCCGCGTGCTGGTGACGGCTGCGCCGCCACCGGGCAATGCGGGCTGGGTGACTGGCCGCAATGCGTTGGTGGCCCTGGCCTTGCTGGTGTTTGTCGCCGTCAACACCGTTTGGCTGCGCATCGCCCACCATTTCTTCGGCGTGCGCTGGGATGCCGACGCGCTGTTCGGCAGCTTCGTGGTGCAAACCGGCTATGCAATTTTGTGGACGCTGCTGGCGCTCACGCTGATGGTGCTGGCGCACCGTCGCGTGCAGCGGCCGCTGTGGCTGGTGGGCGCAGGCCTGCTGGGCCTGGTGGTCGTCAAGCTGCTGCTGATTGACCTGTCGAATGCCGGCGGTGCAGAGCGAATCATCGCGTTCATCGTGGTGGGTGTGTTGATGCTGGTGGTGGGCTACTTTGCGCCGCTGCCGCCCAAGGCCGCTCTTGGTGCCACTTCGGAAGATCTCTTGCCCGCGGATGCGGGTGACCTGAAAGAAGCCCAGTCATGAAAATCAACCTGCGTTTATTGAAGCTGGCTTTTTCCGCGGTGCTCGCAGCGCCGCTGGTGGTGCTGGCCGCCGACGCCGCGGATGCCGGCAGCCCGAAGTCGTACGCCGTTCGCATGCCCGTTACGCTGGCACCTGACGCGCCGTTGCAGCGGCTGCTGGTGCCCGCCGAGGCCCTGGTGCGGCTGCAAAGCGCCGGTTATGCCGATCTGCGCCTCTTCAATGCGGCGGGCCAGCCGGTGCCGATGGCGCTGGCCAATGTCGCCGCGGAAACGGCCACGCAGGAGCAGCAGGTCAAGCTCACCGCTTATCCGATTCTGGGTGCCGCAGGCACTGCCGGCCTGGAGGGCCTGTCGCTGCGCATTGAAGAGCGCCAGGGGCGGCGCGTAGTGCAGCTCAATACCAGCGGCGCAAGCACGGCAAGCGCAGCTTCCGCGCAAAAGGTATTGGGCGCGCTGCTCGACACGCGCAGCGTCACCACGCCAGCGGCCCGCATGACGCTGGACGCCGACTTGCCTGTGGGTCAGCCCGTCAGCTTTCACGTGCAGGTCAGTAAAGACCTGAAGAACTGGCAGCCCCTGGCCGACACCGTGCTGTACCGCGCTGATGCTTCTGCCACGGCCGCGAGCCTGGGCGACAACAGCCTGGCGCTTTCCATGGCGGATCTGAAAGACCATTACCTGCGCATCACCTGGGGCGAGGCCGCCGTCACACTGCGCGGCGCCACGCTGGTCACATCCCGCAGCACGGCCCTGCGCCAGCGCGTGAGCGCCACCATGGCCGCCCCGGTGCTGGCGAATCCACATGAGCTGACTTTTGCGTTGCCATTTGCCACGCCCGTGGCCGCTTTGAAGATCACGCCGCAGGGCAGCAATGTGCTGGTGCCCATCCGCGTGCTGGGCCGTAATGACCGCAACCAGCCCTGGGCGCTGCTGGCCAGCGCCGTCGTCTACCGCATGACCACCGCAGGCAAAGAACAGACCAGCGGCCCGGTCGAACTGCAGGGCGCGTCGGTGCGTGAAATAAAGATCGAAGCCRACCTCAAGACACCGGGGTTTGCCGCCGCGCCAGAAATCGTCCTGCAGTTTGAGCCGGCGCAGCTGATCTTTCTGGCCAGCGGGCAAGGCCCCTTCACGCTGGCAGCGGGCCTGGCCAGTTCCACCGGGGCCGCCGGCGCCTTCCTGCCCATGGCCAGCCTGATCCCCGGCTACAAGGCCCAACAGGAAAACGCCTTGCCTGTTGCCCAGGCCGATGTGTCCAAAGCAGACATCACCGGTGGCAGCGCCGGTGCGGCCGGCCCGCTGGTGGCGGCGCAGCCAGCCAGCCAGGGCGTCCCGACACGGACCCTGGTGTTGTGGGGCGTCTTGCTGGTGGGCGCCCTGGCGCTGGGGCTGATGGCGTGGGTGTTGCTCAAACAGACCCGGCAGCCTGCGAAGCCCGGCCAATAGGTTGGCCCCGCCGCTGCCTGAGTCGTATTGCTATTGTTTTAATAGCTGCTTGCGCGCGTCCTTATTGGCCTAGAAGCACTTTTGGCTGAAATTTTGCACGCCGGGTGCTGAAGAACGCCTTCACGTTGCGCACATTGGCATCGCTGGTAAAAAGCCGCTGCGCCAGCGCCAGGTAGCGCGGCATGTCGGCCACATGCACCACCAGAATGAAGTCCGGCCCGGGGGAGACGCGGTAGCACTGCTGCACCGCGTCGTCCTGCACCACGCGTGCCTCAAATGCCTCCTGCTGTTCGGCACCCTGGCGGTCCAGCGTAATTTCAACCAGGGCCGTCAGCCCGTGGCCGGTCATGGTGGCCAGCTTGTCGGGGCTGAGCAGGGCGACTTCTCGTTCCACCAGCCCGGCATCGCGCAGGCGTTTCACGCGGCGCAAGCAGGTTGGCGGCGAGATATGGACGCGTTCGGCCAGCGCCTGGTTGCTCAGCGATGCATCGGTTTGCAGGCTGTCGAGCAGCTTCAAGTCGATATCATCAATGGCTATTTGTTCCACTAAGAGAATATAAATGAAATTTAATTCAATTACACAGTATGAATGAAATTAAATTCCATTAATTATAGAAAATAGATCGCATCAGAAAACCGTAAATCCGTAGCATCACCGCATTGATCTTCAGGAGACCTTCATGTGTGGCATCGTTGCTTCCGTTTCGACCCGAAATATCGTTCCCATCCTGGTGCAGGGTTTGCAGCGCCTTGAATACCGCGGATATGACTCCTGCGGCGTCGCCGTGTACGCCGGCGGACTGAAGCGCGCTCGCAGCACGTCACGCGTGGCCGAATTGCAGGAACAGGTGAGCGCGGACAAGCTCGAAGGCGGCACCGGCATCGCCCACACCCGTTGGGCCACCCACGGCGCGCCGGCCGTTCACAACGCACATCCGCATTTCAGCCACGGCAGCGGCGCGGGCGCCACGGCGCGCGCCGGCAAGGTCGCGTTGGTGCACAACGGCATCATCGAAAACTACGAAGAGCTGCGCGCCGGCCTCAAGGCCAAGGGCTATGTCTTCGACAGCCAGACCGACACCGAAGTCATCGTGCACCTGATGGACAGCCTGTACGACGGCGATTTGTTTGAAGCCCTCAAGGCCACGGTGGCGCAGCTGCACGGCGCGTATGCGATTGCCGCTTTCTGCAAGGACGAGCCGCACCGCGTCGTCGGCGCGCGCGCCGGCTCGCCGCTGATATTGGGCGTCGGCAAAGACAAGACCGAAAACTTCCTGGCCAGCGACGCCATGGCCCTCGCCGGTGTGACCGACCAGATCGTCTACCTTGAAGAAGGCGACATGGTCGACATCCAGCTGGGCAAATACTGGGTGCTCAACAAAGAAGGCAAAGCCGTCCAGCGCGAAATCAAAACCGTGCATGCCCACAGCGGCGCCGCAGAGCTGGGCCCGTATCGCCACTACATGCAAAAAGAAATTTTCGAGCAGCCGCGCGCCATTGCGGACACGCTCGAAGGCGTCGAAGGCATCGTGCCCGAGCTCTTTGGCGATGAGGCATACCGCGTCTTCAAGGACATCGACTCGGTCCTTATCCTGGCCTGCGGCACCAGCTACTACAGCGGTTGCGCCGCCAAGTACTGGCTCGAGTCGATTGCCGGCATCCCCACCCAAGTCGAAGTGGCCAGCGAATACCGCTACCGCACTTCAGTGCCCAACCCGAAATCACTCGTCGTCACCATCACGCAAAGCGGCGAAACCGCCGACACCCTGGCCGCACTGCGCCACGCGCAAAGCCTGGGCATGACGCAAACCCTCACCATCTGCAACGTGTCAACGTCGGCCATGGTGCGTGAATGCAAGCTCGCCTACATCACGCGCGCCGGTGTGGAGATTGGTGTGGCTTCCACCAAGGCGTTCACGACGCAACTGGCAGGCCTCTTCCTGCTCACGTTGGCACTGGCCCAAAGCAAGGGCAAGCTCAGCGACGAAGAAGAAGCCGGCCACCTCAAAGCCATGCGCCATCTGCCCGCCTCTTTGCAGGCAGTTCTGGCGCTGGAGCCGCAGGTCATCAGTTGGGCGGAAGACTTCGCAAAAATGGAAAACGCACTCTTCCTGGGCCGCGGCCTGCATTACCCCATCGCGCTCGAAGGCGCCCTCAAGCTCAAAGAGATCAGCTACATCCACGCAGAGGCCTACCCGGCCGGAGAACTCAAACACGGCCCCCTGGCGTTAGTCACCAGCGAGATGCCCGTCGTCTGCGTCGCCCCCAACGACGCGCTGCTCGAAAAACTCAAAAGCAACATGCAGGAAGTCCGCGCCCGCGGCGGCGTCCTTTATGTACTGGCAGACGCAGACAGCCACATCGAAAGCGGCGAAGGCCTGCACGTGATCCGCATGCCAGAACATTACGGCGCGCTGAGCCCGCTGCTGCATGTGGTGCCGTTGCAGTTGCTGGCGTATCACACGGCAGTGGCKCGGGGGACGGATGTGGACAAACCAAGAAACCTGGCTAAATCCGTCACCGTAGAGTGACGGATTTGGGCGGCATGAAATGCCGCCCGGCGAAGCCGCCAGGTTTTTGGTTTGGGGGCGCACTCATATCGCGAAGCGATGTGATGTGATCACCACAAGCCCCGCAATCTTGCAAAGAGCGTGACCGTCGAATGGCTGTTGAATTCCGTTGATTCTGATACTCCGCGCAATTAAAGTCGCAAACACGTACTGGTTTATTCGGTCTCTGCCTGGCTAAGAACCCACGCTTTGAATCGCATCAGAGCAGCAGCTCCGGAATGCTTTGACGGCCACCTGAGAAAGTAGGACCGATTGGCTCGCCATCCGATCTCGCTCAAACGCACCAGTTGGCCTGTTTCCGTTGCGCTGCGGGCGATATAGTTCGGCAGCAACGCAATTCCTATGCCGCTCATTGCGGCCGTTAGCGCAAGTGATGCCTGCGCATAGACAGGGCCATGCTCTGCCTTTTCAGCAAGCCTTTCGCCGCCGAGGCCCGCTTCCGCAAGCCAGGCTTTCCAGGCGCCAGCCATGCTGGTTCTGATCAAAGGGAAATTCAACAAAAGATGCGTCAACGCACCTTCAGGCAGTGCCTCGCCAGTGGTGAGCGTTATGCCAGATCGTTCGATCAGGGCGGCGGCGGCGTAAGGCTTGTAAACCAGAGACAGCACCTCTCGCGCCTCAATGCCTGGCGTCGCGCCTTCACATAACTCAATGGCGGCGTCTTCATTTCCCACAAAAACGTTCTGCGCATCGACGCGGTTTGTGAGGCTGAGAATGATGTCCCGGTTGTCGTCCACAAAACTGCCCAGCCGTGGCATGAGCCAGTAATTGGCAAAGGCCGAAGCGACCGCGATGTTCAGCTGGGTGCAAGCCTGGTCCTCGGCCACCGCGCGAACTGCAGCTCGCTGCAGTTGGTGCAGCACCGTCGAAGTGTCCTCCCAGTAGCGCTGACCGCTGGCTGTCAGCTTCAGGCCGCTTCGGTCGCGTTCGAACAGCTCGACGCCCAGTTCCCGCTCGAGTACCTGGATGTGGTGGCTGACCGCGCTTTGTGTCAGGTTCACCGCCTGCGCTGCCTTGGTGAAGCTGAGCAAACGGGCACTCGCATCAAAGCATCGAAGCGCAGTGGTGGAGGGTAGATGGCGCATGGATCAATTTTTTGAGGGCCTCCAACAATAATATCCGTTTGCCATGCAGCGGTCGGCCTTCTAGCATTTGGTTCGGAGACTTGTGAACGACTCGGTTGCCGAAGGCCAAAAAAAGGCGGCAGGGTATCCCGCGGTTGAGCCGTATCACGGTTTTTCATAACTATTAAGGACATATCTTGGAACACGTGAACCTTCGCCGCCTAGTCGCCGCCGCAAAACTCTTGACCTCAGCTCTGGCATTGGGTGCCATCAGCCTTCATGCGCAAGCCCAGCCTTATCCCACCAAGTTAATCCAACTGATCGCTCAGCAACCTCCGGGTAGCCAGTCGGAAGCCATCAGCCGCGTGTGGGCAGAATGTGCGTCCAGGGAGTTGGGCCAGCCTATCGTGATTCTCAACAAGCCAGGCGCCAACGGCGTGCTCGCCACGAACTTTTTGAAGAGCCAGCCCGCAGATGGATACAACGTCATGACGGTGGGGATGTCGCAGATGACGATCACGCCCTACATTTACAAGCAGCTTCCGTACAGCCCGCAGAAGKACTTCGACGGCATCACCGTTTTGAGCACCTCGCCCTTGCTGCTCGTCGCCAGCGTGCAAAGTGGCATCAAGCAGTATGCCGACATTGCGACCGTCGCAAAAAAAGCCAACGGAGGCATCGATTTCGGCTCGCCTGGAAAGGGAAGTCCGGCCCATCTGCTGACCGCCGCCGTGGCTCAGCAACTTAAAGTGGACGGCACGCATGTTCCCTTCGTCGGAGAGGGGGCTGCCGTCACTGCGCTGATGGGCGGCCAGATTCAAATCATGACCGTCACTTCAGGTACGGCAGCGCCCTTGATCAAGGACGGCCGAATGATTCCCCTGGCGATTTACACGGAAACTCGCGACAAAGCATTTCCACAGATTCCGACGATTGTGGAGCTCACTGGCTCTAAGGAGATGGCATTGCCCGGATGGCTGGCACTCGTCGCAAGGGCAGGCACTCCGCCCGCTGTTCTGAAGCGACTGGGCGATGCAACGGTCAAATGTGTCGATTCCGACGCATACAAAACTCGCATGGAAGCCATCAACGCCGTTCCCTTGAAATCGTCTCCTGCGGATGTGAAAGTCTGGACAGACCGATACACAGCTGTCTTCAAACCATTGATCGAGAGGCTGAATCTTGCCGAGTGACGTCTCGATGGC
>NZ_JBFUBD010000076.1:0-12285 GCF_056405935.1 Polaromonas sp. P1_E3 | reverse complement strand
ATGCTGATCAGGCCTATGCCGTCCATCAGGAAGGGCAGATTCATGGTGTAGCGCGCCACACCGCTGTTGACGTCGGTGCCGACCATGCCGAGCAGCACCCCGACCATGGCCATGGCCAGACCGTTAAGCAGGCTGCCGCTGCTGACAAAGCTCACGCAGAAAAACCCCAGCAGCATGAGTGCGCAATAGTCAGCCGGCCCAAACAGGAAGCCCACCTCGCCCAGCGGTTGCGCCAGGGTCGAAAGCACCACAATGGCCACGGTGCCGCCAATGAAGCTGGATATGCCCGCGGTAAAGAGGGCCAGGCCGGTCTTCCCCTTGAGCGTCATCTGGTAGCCGTCTATACAGGCGACGATGCTGCTGGCATGCGGGATCTTCATTGTGATGGCGCTCACGCTGTCGCCATATTGGGCCCCGTAGTAAATGCCGGCCAGCATGATGAGCGCGCCGCCGGTGGGAATGGAATAGGTCAGGGGCAGCAGCAGGCTGATGGTCGACAAAGGACCCAGTCCGGGCAACAGTCCGATGAGTGTTCCCACCGTGCAGCCAAGAGCGCAATAAAGCAGGTTTTGCCAGGTCAGCGCATGCTCGAAACCCAGCGAGAGGTTATGCAGGATGTCCATCAGTAGAGGGGCAGGCTAAGGCCGAGAAAGTTTTTGAAGGCAAAGGCAACCAGGATCAGGCCCACCGAGATCTTGATGTTGCGCACCACGGAATACGAAGTACCCGCAAGCGTGGAACAAAACACCAGAAATACGATGGCCAGGATCATGTTGAGGTAGTGGGAGATCACTGCAAACCCGACGAGGCTCAGCAAAATGAGGGCGATATTTTTGACGCCGTAGTCCAGGGGCACGGGGTCATAGAAGTGCGAGCGCACCACCGAAAGCACGCCAATCAGAAACAGCAGGGAGCTCACGATCAGGGGGAACATGCCCGGTCCGGACCGGCTTAATTCGCCAACTGTGTAGTTCAGCGACACCCCGCCGAAGAGCAGGGCGATCGCCATGAGGCAGAGGCCCCGCACGAAGTTGCGGTTCTTCATGTTCATCGGGGTTCGCTCCATGGCTGCGCCGCTGTGGGCGTTGTCACAAATGGGGGGTGATTCATCCGTGTCTCCTTCGTGGTGGCCCTGCCTTGGCTGGTGCACAAGTTACAGCCGTCTGGGGGCGGCAGGGGTGGAGCGGATGTTAGGAAGCGAGGCTTCCAATCGGCTTTCGTTTTACGCAGACGAACTCAAAATACGTGTTATCACTAACAGGGCCGATGGACCTGCAGCGCTGCCGGCTACTGCTCAGCCGTGTGCGTTCAACCCTGTGGATCCGATGCGAGCGGCAGCCGCAGGATGGCGCGCAGGCCTGAGCCGGAGCCTGCATCGGCCAGCTCGATGTCGCCACCGTTGCGCCTGGCATAGGCGCGTGCAATGGCCATGCCGAGCCCGGCACCGCGTGCGCCTTTTTCCGTCGAACCGGCAGAATGAAAGCGTTCAAAAACTTCTGCGTGTCGCGCTCTGGCGATGCCTGGGCCGTCATCGCGCACCTCGGCGAGCGCCGCGCCATCATCGGTGCTCACCTTCACGGTGATGTGCCCACCCGGCTGGGTGTAGACAATGGCGTTATGCACCAGGTTGGACAGCGCTTCGTGCAGTTCGGCGCCGCGAGCCAGTACCGGAACTGCAGGGCTTTTGTGCAGCGCATCKGGCAGGGGAGCATCTTCAGCCGCGTCCAGGCCCAGATCCTGGTTTTTCTCATGGGCCAGCGTCAGGTACTGCAGCACCACGTCCCGCGCGATGCTGTTGAGGTCCACGATGACGGGCGCGTCTTCGGATAGTGCCTCGTCGCTCGCATGGGCCAGCGACAGCAATTGCTCGCACAGGCGCCTGCTGCGCGAAATCTGCACGACCATGGCACGCAAGGTCGTGTGAAGCTGCTCAGGATCCTTTTCGCGCAGCGCCACGCCTGCCTGGGTCAGCATGATGGCCAGCGGTGTACGCAACTGGTGCGAGGCATCGGCCAGGAACTGCGACTGCTGTTCCAGCAGCTCGCGATAGCTGGCCAGGTGCTGATTGACGGCGTCGACCAGCGGTGCCACTTCATGCGGCACATTGGTGGTGTCCAGCGGATTGAGATCGCGTCCTTTGTTCTGCAGCACGGTTTTCCGCAGGCGCTCCAGTGGCCGCAGAGACCAGGTCACACCCAGCCAGACCAGCACAATCACCACCAGCAGCATGCGTGCATCACGTATCAGTTCCTGCCGCAAAGTGGCCGCCTGTGCCCGGTCGCGCGGCTCGGTGCTTTCGGCCACCTGGATCAGCAGGTCAAAAGCCTGGCCACGGTCGTCGAGTACTTTGCTTTGAAGCGCCACCACGCGCACCGCATGGTCCCGGTAGCGGCTGTCGTACCAGATCACGGGGAAGGCGCTGGAAGAGGGTGCCAAGGCCAGTTGCGCAGGCGGTGCGGGCAGGTCGGTTGCACCCAGCAAAGTCACCTCCCCTGTAGAGGCCATCCCTTGCGGCGTCAACCCGATATGCAGGTACTTTTGCAGCGGGCCGGCGGCATCAACCACCGCCTGTACCGCAAGTGGCGCGTTCAGGTGCAGCAAGCCGTCGGGCCCCACCGACAGGCTGCCGCGCAGCACATGCACGGACTCCAGCATGGCCTGGTCATAGGCGTCTTGTACCTGGTTGCGCAGGGCGCTGTAGTCGTTCCAGCTGTCCAGGGCCAGCAAGCCCAGGATAGCCGGAAGCAGCAGCGTCAGCAGGCGCGCACGGATGCCGAAGCGGTCCGGATCCGTGCGCAGTGTTTTCATGCGGTCTGGTGTCGCGTCAAGTCTGACAGGCCTCAAGCATGTAGCCCAGGCCGCGCACGGTGACGATGCGCACATCGCCGCCTTCGAGCTTTCGGCGCAGCCGGTGCAGCACCAGCTCGATGRCATCGGGCCCCGCGTTGCTGTCGGCCGGGAACACCTTGCCCGAGAGCTGCGACTTTTCCACGGGGGAGCCGCTGCGCGCCAGCAGGACCGACAGGGCGGCGCTTTCACGCGGCGTGAGCTGCAGCAGTGACCCGGCCAGGGTGAAGGCACGGCTGTCATGGGGGCATGACAGGGAGCCGCACTGCAGCGGCGCGTGGGCGCGGCCCCGGCTGCGCCGCACCAGCGCCGTGAGCCGCGCTTCGAGCTCTTCAATGGCAAAAGGCTTGGTCAGGAAGTCGTCGGCCCCGACGTTCAGTCCCCTGACCCGGTCCTGCAAGGAGCCTTGCGCGGTCAGCACCAGCACCGGGGTGCGGTTGCCGACCTTGCGAACGTCGGCCAGCAGGGCCAGCCCGTGTTTGTCAGGCAGCCGCAGGTCGAGCACCACCGCGTCGTAGTCATTGCCGGCCAGCAGCGACTCCGCGGTAGCGGCATCCGGCGCGTGGTCGGGCACAAAGCCGCTTTGCTTGAAGGCACGTAGCAGCCATGCAGCCATCTCGGCTTCATCTTCCACAAGCAGCAGGCGCATGGATCCTTCAGGTAACAGGGCGGTTGCGAATGTGTGGTGGTTCAGCTCAGCGCTGGATGTCCCCGAGACACAGGTATTTCATTTCAAGGTATTCCTCCATGCCGTGGCTGGAGCCCTCGCGGCCCAGGCCGGACTGCTTGACMCCGCCAAAAGGCACATGCTCAGTAGCGATGACGCCGGCATTGATACCGACCATGCCGTATTCGAGTGCCTCGGCCACGCGGTAGATTCGGCCGATGTCGCGGCTGTAGAAATAGCTGGCAAGGCCGAACTCGGTGTTGTTGGCCGCGTCAATCGCCTCCTGCTCTTTCTGAAAGCGGAAGACTGGCGCGAAAGGGCCGAAGGTTTCTTCCCTCGCGCAAAGCATGTCGGCGGTGGCCTCGGAAATCACGGTCGGCTCAAAGAACTGGCCCTTGATCTTGTGGCCGCCAGCGAGCAGTTTGCCGCCCTTGGCCATCGCGTCATCCACATGGCGCTGCACCTTGTCCACAGCGGCGTCCTCGATCAGCGGGCCTTGCACCACGCCGTCCTCAAAGCCATTGCCCACCTTCAGCAGCTTGACCTTGGCAGCGAACTTTTCAACGAACTGGTCGTACACGCCGTCCTGCACATAAATGCGGTTGGCGCAGACGCAGGTCTGCCCGGCATTGCGGTATTTGCTGGCCATGGCACCTTCAACGGCCGAATCCACGTCGGCGTCGTCGAACACGATGAAAGGGGCGTTGCCGCCCAGTTCCAGCGCCAGCTTCTTGATGGAGGGCGCGCTTTGCGCCATCAGGATGCGGCCGACTTCGGTGGAGCCGGTAAAGCTGATGTGGCGCACCACGTCGCTCGCGCAGAACACCTTGCCCACGGCAATGCTGTTGGCGCTGTCGGCTGTCAGCACGTTGAGCACGCCGGCCGGGATGCCGGCGCGAATGGCCAGCTCGGCGGCGGCCAGGGCCGTGAGCGGTGTGAGTTCGGCCGGCTTGATAACCACGGGGCAGCCAGCGGCGAGAGCCGGAGCCACCTTGCGTGTGATCATGGCCAGCGGGAAGTTCCAGGGTGTGATGGCCGCGCACACGCCGATCGGCTGCTTGATGACCATCAGGCGGCGGTTGTTGTCGAACTGCGGCAGGGTCTCACCATTGACGCGCTTGGCTTCTTCGGCAAACCACTCGACAAAACTCGCACCGTAGGCGATTTCGCCCTTGGCCTCGGCAAAGGGCTTGCCTTGCTCGGCCGTCATGATGCGGCCCAGGTCTTCCTGGTTGGCCATCAGCAGCTGGTACCACCTGAGCAGGATGGCGTGGCGCTCCTTGCCGGTTTTGCTGCGCCATGCGGGCCAGGCTGCGTTGGCGGCGGCAATGGCGGCCTCGGCGTCCTGGGGGCCCAGGTTGGCCACATCGGCCAGCTTCAGGCCGGTGGCCGGGTCATTGACATCAAAGCGGGATGAACCGGCGACCCACTGGCCATTGATCAGGGCGTCGGTCTTGAAAATGCTGGGGTCTTTGAGCAGGGAAATGGGGGAGGTTTTCATGTCCATGGAGATGTCCTGAAAAGGTGGAATGTGGTTGCGGGTATCCGGGCAATGGGACTGATTTTGACTGCTTTCGGGCAGGGGTGCTTTGGGGCCGCTCGTTCCCCGGTGGTGGTGAGGGGCGGAGGCCGTCACCCGCAGTTGGCGGTCCTGCAAGGGCCTGGCATCGCAGGTGCCCTGTCAGCCCCTGCGCCCGCGTAACCACTCGAGGAACAGCAAAAGTGCCGTGGTGAACAGGATCAGCAGTGTGGCAACAGCGGCGATCGTCGGCGAGATGTTTTCACGGATCCCGGTAAACATCTGCCTCGGCAGCGTGGCCTGGTCCGCGCCCGCCAGAAACAGCGTGACCACCACTTCATCAAACGAGGTGGCAAATGCAAACAGCGCACCCGAGATGACACCCGGTGCGATGACAGGCAGGGTGATCCTGAAAAACGTCCGTAACGGGGTCTCGCCAAGGCTGAGTGACGCGCGCACCAGGTTGTGGTTAAAGCCCGCAAGCGTTGCAAGCACGGTGGTCAGCACAAAGGGCGCACCCAGCGCGGCGTGCACCACGATCAGCCCGACGTAGCTGTCGGCAAGGCCCAGCGGAGCGAAATACAGGTAAGTGGCTACGCCGACGACGACGATGGKGACCACCATGGGCGCGATGAGGATGCCCATCAGAAGGCTTTTGAACCGGAAGTTGGTTCTGGAGAGTCCGACAGCTGCCAAAGTGCCCAGTGCGGTGGCGATCAGTGTTGCAGCGGGCGCCACAATGAAACTGTTTTTGGCGGCCCTGGCCCATTCCGGCGAATCCAGCAGGTTGCGGTACCACTTCAGCGACCAGCCCGGGATGGGATAGCTCAGAAAAGAGCTGTCGGAAAAAGACAGCGGCACCATGACCAGGATGGGTGCCAGCAGGAAAACCAGAATGGCGACGCAAGCGGCGCGCACCAGCCACCAGCCGGCCTTGTCGGCAAGGGTGGCATAGCGGGGAAAGGCGGGCCCTTTTATTTTGAACATGGTGATTGGCGTCTGGGTCTGAAAAGAAGGATGTCAACCAATGCTGAGTTCGGCCTTGCCGATGCGCCGGTAAACGCTGTAAAGAACCATGGTGGCCGTCAGCAACACCGCACCCAGCGCACAGGCCATGCCCCAATTGACTTCGACGTTGGTGTAGCGAGCGATGTAGTAGCTCAGCATCTGGTCATCCGCACCACCGAGCAGGGCGGGGGTGACGTAATAGCCGATCGACAGGATGAACACCAGCAACGCGCCTGCGCTGATGMCGGGATAGGTCTGCGGCACATACACCCGAAAGAAGGCAGACAGGGGTGCGCTACCCAGGGACACGGCAGCCCGCACGTAGGTTGCCGGCACATTCTTCATCACGCTGTAAAGCGGCAGGATCATGAAAGGCAGCAGGATGTGCACCATGGCAATCACCACGCCTGCGCGGTTGAACAGCAGCGCCAGGGGGCTGTCTATGAGGCCGATACCCATCAGCCCGCGATTGACCAGCCCTTCTGATTGCAGCAGCACGATCCAGGCCGCGACGCGTACAAGAATGGATGTYCAGAACGGCACCAGTACCAGGATCATCAAGAGGTTGGCCTTGCGCGCCGGCAATGAGGCCAGCCACCAGGCCAGGGGGTAACCCAGCGCCAGGCAAAACACCGTGACCAGAAAACTGATCTGGAAAGTTCGCAGCAAAATGGCGCCGAAAGCGCGCTGGTCCGGCGGCATGCGTTCCACCTCGCCTTTGCTGCCCCGCCGCAGGTCCACCGATGCCAGCAGATAGTCGGGCGTCCAGCGGGAACTGTTTTTGGCGATGGCTTGCCAAAACAGGGGCTCTGCCCAGCGCGGATCAAGCTGCAGCAACCTGGCCTGTATTTCTTCAGGCGAGCCCGTAATGGGCAGCGCGCGGTAGGTCCCCATGACAAGGGAGCGCGCACCCGGCACTTCGGAGTTGAGGCGGCGCGCCAGGGCGCCGGCATCCGAACTGTCAGAAAGACGGCCCAGGTCTTCCACCAGCGCCGCGTAGCTTGCCGGGCCAGGGGGTGTCTGGGCGTTCCAGTCCTTGAGGCTTTTCCCCGTCCGGGGAAGCGCCGCTGCCACTTCCGGGTTTTCAACGGCGCGTTGCAGCAAGGCCGCAATCGGAACCAGCAAGGTCAGCAGCAAAAAAACCAGCAAGGGCACGGTGAGCGCAAACGCGCGCCATTTTCGACGAGCGTCTGCGCGCGACAGCGCCGCACGCAATGTGACTGCGTCATTGCCCTGAAGGGCGCCCTGGCTGGTGATGCTGCTCATGGCGTGCTTGTTCCGCCGGTTTATTGCGTGGCCCAGGCGGCAAAGCGTTTTTCAAGCGCCTCGCCCTGGTCGGCCCAGAAACCAACATTCATCTGGATCGCCTCTTTGGCGTTGGCCGGCGACGTCGGCAGATCGTCCAGCACCTTCTTGTCGAGCTTGGCCAGGGCCTGGTTGTTGACGGGGCCGTAGGCAATGTTCTGGGCGTAGACGGCCTGGGTGGCTGGCTGGCTGGCAAAGGCGATGAATTTCATCGACGCGTCTTTGTTGGGCGCGCCTTTGGGAATGACCCAGTAGTCCAGGTCGTAGATGCCGCCGGGCCAGTAAATCTTCAGGTTGCGGCCTTCGCGGTTGGCAGCGTCGATGCGGCCGTTGTAAACCGTGCTCAGGGCAACGTCCCCAGCCACGAGAAACTGTGCAGGCTGGGCGCCGGCTTCCCACCACTGGATGCTGGGCTTGAGTTCTGTCAGTTTGCGGAATGCGCGGTCAGCCCCGTCCTTGGTGGCCAGGACTTTGTAGACGTCGGCAGGCTTGACGCCGTCAGCCAGGAGCGCAAATTCCAGGTTGTAGCGGGCGCCCTTGCGCATGCCGCGCTTGCCCGGAATTTTCTTGACGTCCCAGAAATCGGCCCAGCTCATGGGCGCGGTCTTGACCTTGTCYGCGTTCCAGGCCATCACGGTGGACCACACAAAAACACCCACGCCGCATTCCTTGACCGCTGCGGGCAGGAAGTCTGCCTTCGGGCCGATCTTGCTGAAGTCAATTTTTTCAAACAAGCCTTCGTCACACCCGCGCTGTACATCAGGCGCTTCGACTTCAACCACATCCCAGGTGACTTTTTTCGTCTCGACCATGGCCTTGATCTTGGCCTGCTCGCCGTTGTATTCCACGGCAACGACCTTGGTGCCTGTTTTTTCGAAGGGCTCGTAGTAGGCCTTTTTTTGCGCATTGGCGTTGGCGCCACCGAAGTTGACGACGGTGATCTGCTGCTGTGCAAGTGCAGGCAGGGCCAGGCACGAAGCCATGGCGAGGGCGATGATGTTTTTCTTCATGGTGCTATTTCCTCGGTGGTTGATAAAGGTCAAAGTGAACGTCGAAAGTTTCAAGGGGGTAGAGCCGTCAGGCCGCGTAGATTCGCGTGAATGCAGCCGGAAATTCGAGGTACACGGCTTCGCCGGGTTGCGGTGGCGCCAGGCCGTTCAGGAGCGTGAGGGGCAGCTTGACCGTCGCTTCCGGCTGGCCGGCGCCGATGTCGCACAGCAGCCGCAGGTGGTCGCCGAAATAGATGATGCGAGCCACGCGGGCTGGCAACACACCGTCAGGTGAAGCCGGCGCCTGGCGGTGCAGCACAATGCGCTCGGGCCGGATATAGGCCTCGACCTGCGCGCTGGCAACGGCCTGATTCACGTTGGTGCCGCCCAGAACGTGGCCATCCAGTAGTTCGATGCCCGTGGACTTTGCCTTGCCTTTGAGTACCGTGCTGTCTCCGACGAAACCGGCCACAAAGCGGTTGGAGGGGGTCTCATACAGTGCCTCTACGGGCGCCAGCTGCTGGATCGCGCCGTCGTTGAAAACCGCCACCCGGTCGCTCATGGTCAGTGCTTCCCCCTGGTCGTGCGTGACATAGACAAACGTGACGCCCAGCTGCTTGTGCAGCTCCTTCAGCTCAATCTGCATGTGCTCGCGCAGCTGCTTGTCGAGCGCGCCCAGCGGTTCGTCCATCAGCACCAGCTGGGGCTCGAACACCAAGGCCCGTGCCAGGGCAACGCGCTGCTGCTGGCCGCCCGAGAGTTGTCCGGGCAGGCGGTCCGACATGCCGGACAGGCGAACCATGTCGAGCGCGCGCTGCACGCGGCTGGTCTGGTCGGCCTTTGACACCTTGCGTACGGTGAGTGGATAGGCCACGTTCTGGCCCACCGTGAGGTGCGGGAAGAGGGCGTAGTTCTGGAACACCATGCCGAAGTTGCGCTTGTGCGGTGGTGTGCCGGTGATCTGCGAACCGTTGAGGAAAATTTCCCCGGCAGTCGGTGATTCAAAGCCGGCCAGCATCATCAGCGTAGTGGTTTTTCCCGAACCGGAAGGGCCGAGCAGGCTCAGGAATTCCCCGCGATGAATGTCGAGGTCGAGCTGTTGCACGACCAGTTGCTCGCCGTCGTAGGTTTTCTGCACGCCTGAAAAGCGCACAAGCACATCGTTATCAGTCATCGTTTTTCCTGAACGGGGCCACGTAGGTCAACGTGATGCGGGGAAGCTGTCTGCCAGGATTTGCAGGCCTTCGTCCAGCAAGGCGTCTTCGGCCGTGAGGGGAACCAGAATCCTGATCACATTACCGTAGGTGCCGCATGAGAGCAATATCAATCCGCGCCGGGCGGCTTCGGTCACCACGCGTTTGGTCAGCGCCGCATCGGGGCGGGCAGGGTCCCCGTTTTCGGAGAGCTCTATGGCCACCATGGCGCCAAGGCCTCGCACGTCGCCGATAGWGGGCTCCTTTTTTGCAATGGCCTGCAAGCCCTTGATCAAGTGGGCGCCCAGCGTTTTGCTGCGCGCCAGGAGTTTTTCTTTCTCAAAGGCCTTGAGCACGGCCAGCGCTGCCGCGCAACCAATGGGGCTGCCCGCGTAGGTGCCGCCCAGGCCGCCGGGGCCGGGCGCATCCATGACCTCGGCGCGGCCGACCAGGCCCGAGATCGGGAAGCCGCCCGCCATGGATTTTGCGATCGCGATCAAATCGGGTGCCACCGGCCACTGCTCGCTGGCATACCAGGTGCCTGTGCGGCCGGCGCCGGTCTGGACTTCGTCGGCGATCAGCAGGATGCCGTGCCGGTCGGCCAGCGCCTTCAGGCGGCTGATGAATTCGGGCGGGGCAATATAGAAGCCCCCTTCACCCTGCACCGGCTCAATGATGAATGCAGCCACGCGCTCGGGCTCAACGTCATTTTTGAGAATCTGTTCCACCGAATGCAGTGCCTGGTCGATGCTCACGCCGTGCAGCGCATTGGGGTATTCGGCGTGGAACACTTCGCCGGGAAAGGGGCCGAACCCCAGCTGGTAGGGCGCCACCTTGCCGGTCATGCCCAGTGTCATGTTCGTCCGGCCGTGGTAGCCGCCCGTGAAGGCGATGATGCCGGGGCGCTTGGTATAGGAACGCGCCACCTTGACCGCGTTCTCAACCGCTTCGGCGCCGGTGGTCAGCAGCAGGGTCTTTTTGGCGAAATTGCCGGGTGCCAGGGCGTTGAGCTTCTCGGCCAGTTCAACGTAGGGCTCATAAGCGACCACCTGAAAGCAGGTGTGCGTGTAGAGGTCGAGCTGGGCCTTGACGGCGGCAATGACTTCGGTATGCAGGTGGCCGGTGTTGAGGACGGCGATGCCACCGGCGAAGTCGATATAGCGGCGGCCTTCAACGTCCCACAGTTCGGCGTTTTTGGCCCGGCTGACAAAAATCTMGTGGGCCTGGCCTACGCCGCGCGTCACGGCGGCTTGGCGGCGCGCCATCAGGGCGGCGTTGCTGGAGGTCTGGTTTGGCTGCATGGTGAAGGATTTCTGGTTGGGGGAAGGAGATGGATGGACTTTAGAAGCCGGGACAAGGGCCGTCCATGTACACCGCCGCGCTGTTTTCAACACACTGTGCGGGTCTAGAATCCTGTACATGGATTCCCCAACCCGGTGCATGGGCATTGCGATGCACAATCTGCCCTTTTTGGTTTTTTGATGCTCACACTTCGCCCGGAACTGCAGACCCCCCTGGTGAGCCAGATCGTCGACGGCCTGCGGGGCATGATTGCCGGGCAAGCGCTGAAACCGGGCGYCAAGCTGCCTTCGATCCGCGGTTTTGCCGCCCAGCACGGTGTCAGCGTTTTTACGGTGGTAGAGGCTTATGACCGGCTTGTAGCCCAGGGATGGCTCGTTTCCCGGGCCAATGCCGGGTTTTTCGTCAAGCGCAGGGGCGATGATGGTGCGTCGGGCGTGCCATACGCACAGCCCCCGCAGCCGAAATTTGACGCGCGCTGGTACCTCAAGCAGATTTTTGAAAACCGCAACCTGCCGATGAAACCCGGTTGCGGCTGGCTGCCGCACGATTTCCTGTTTGGAGATGCGATTCGCCGCAGCATGCGGCACCTGTCGGCAGACGGCTCTTCGCTCGAAGGCTATGGCCTGCCTTACGGGCATATGGCCCTGCGCATGGTCATTACGGAGGCGCTGGCCGAAAATCAGATATCGGTCGAGGTCGACCAGGTGCTGCTGACACAAGGCTCCAGCCAGGCGCTGGACCTGGTGGCCCGGCAACTGGTCAAGCCGGGCGACACCGTGCTGGTGGACAGCCCAGGCTATCCCAACCTGATGTTCATGCTGCGTTTCCTGGGYGCCAACCTTGTTGGTGTGCCGCGCACCCCCACAGGCTATGACCTGGCCGCGCTGGAGGCGCTGCTGGCCGTGCACAAGCCCAAGGCCTTCTTCACGCAGCCCCGCCTGCAAAGCCCGACCTGCTCGATTGCTTCGGCGGCCCATTTGCACCGCTTGCTGCAATTGGCCGAGACGCACGGATTCACGCTCGTGGAGAACGATATTTATGCCGACATGGACCCGGTCTCGCGGTCCACGCTGGCCAGCCTGGACCAGCTGCAGCGCGTGGTCTATATCGGCAGCTATTCCAAGACCATTTCTCCCAATCTGCGCGTGGGCTACCTGCTGGCACGAGGCGAGTTGATCGAGGACCTGGCACAGCTCAAGATGATTTCGGGCCTTACCTCGTCCGATATCGCCGAACGGCTGACTTTCGGGGTGGTCACCGACGGCCGCTGGCGCAAGCACCTCAAGTCGCTTCGCGAGAAGCTGGCCGCCGCGCACCGCAAGACCGAAAAGAACCTGACCAGCCTGGGGTTTGAGCTTTTCCATGAGCCCGGGGCCGGCATGTACCTCTGGGCCCGGCACCCGGACCTTCCCGACGGTGCCGTCCTGTCCAAGGAGGCCACGCCCGAGGGCATCA
>NZ_JBFUBD010000075.1:0-12697 GCF_056405935.1 Polaromonas sp. P1_E3 | reverse complement strand
GACATCATCAGCTTCACCATCAACATGGAGCAGATCGGCGAYATCATCGAGCGCGTGCTGATCGACATTGAAGACAAGAAGATCAAGCCGGGCCGCAACTTCTCCGAAGCCGGCATGGCTGAAATCGTCGAACTGCACGAGCGCCTGGTGGCCAACCTCCGCCTGGGCATGAGCGTGTTCCTCAACGGCACGGTGCGCGACGCGCAAAAGCTGCTGGAAGAAAAAGCGCGCTTTCGCGATCTGGAGCGGGCTTACGCCACGACCCACCTGGGCCGCCTGTCGGCCAATACGGTGCAGAGCCTGGAAACCAGCTCGCTGCACATCGACCTTATCAGCGAACTCAAGCGCATCAACTCGCACATCTGCTCGATCGCCTACCCGATCCTGGACTCGGCCGGTGCACTGGCCCCCAACCGTTTGCGCCAGCCTGCATTGACCGATCAGGCCTGAGGAACACCAGGCAAGGGCAGCAAGGGCCAGGCAGCGCCGCCTAGGACAGGCCCACGACATCCGAAAGAATCAGCGCGGCTTCCGTCGTGAATTCGCCGCGTTGCATGCCGTCCACCAGCTGCGCGGCATCCATCAGCCGGAACTGCGCCACTTCGCCGTCCTGGTTGTCCGGCGCCATGCCCTCGGGCACGGTGCAGCAATACCAGTCAATGTCTTCGACCACATAACCCGCACCGTTGCCGTCGGTGGCCGGGCGCCGGGTCGTAAGCCGGCCGCCGTAGCGCATCGCCTGCAGTTCGGCCACATGCAGGCCTGCTTCTTCCCAGGTCTCACGCGCCAGGGCGGTTTCCACTGTGTCTGCGGCGGACACCATGCCGCCCATCAGCGTGTCCCACAGGCCGGGGTCGTTGGACTTGTTGAGGGCGCGCTGCTGCACCCAGAAACGGCCATCGGGCGCCTGCCCTACCAGGTGCACCGCCAGTGTGGTGATGCCCAGCGGCCGCACGGCCGCGCGCTCCACCGTACCTTTGCGGTGGCCGAACTGGTCAGGTACCGCGAGCTGTTCGTTGCGCCACGCGCCGGCCAGCCCGGCTTCGTGCAGCGCGACCGCAATTTTGTTCAGGCTGGTGGTCACATCGCCCATCAAGCGCCAGCCCAGGCCGCCGGGGTGTTCCTCCTTCAGCAGGGGATGAGGGTCGTCTGTCACGGCATGCAGGGCCAGCTTGTGAAAGAAGCCCGGCTCCACCGAGCCGATCACCGATTCACCGGCCCACAGCGGAACACGTGGGCGCAGCGGCGGCTGGATCGCGCCGGCGCGCAGGGCTTGCAGCCATTGGGTATCAAAAGCAGGCGGCATCATCATGCGTCCTTGGGGCTCGTGCTGGCAGGCTATGGCTATGGATATGCGAAAGACCGGAGGCCAGCAAGCCATCCGGGATTCTGCTGCGCAGTTTACTTCGCCCACACCTACCGGACATTGCAACCCTGCCGGCCAGGCGCGAAACACCGCTCCGGGGATTGCATTTGCTATTTATTTGATAGCTGCTTGCGCTTATCCCTATTGAGAGAAACGGCTAAAACCCTTGAATCCTGCGCCAACCTGCGAAGCTAGGCTTTGGCGAACAAGCCGTCCAGACGCCTGTCCCACCTGGCCCCCGGCAACACATCGGCCAGCTGCGTGTCGCCAAACGCAAAGGTCCCCCGCAGCACCTGAGCCAGCACCGCGCGGTAATCGTGGTGCGCCGGCAAGTCACGGCCTTCGTTGAGTTGGGCCAGGCCCGTCCATTGGCCATGCCAGCGCCCGCCGGCGACACGGTTGCCCATGAGCCACATGGCATTGCCAAAGCCGTGGTCGGTGCCGCGAGTGCCGTTTTCGGCGCTGGTTCGGCCGAATTCGCTCATCACCACGACCACGTCGCCGGGTTCGGAAAAATCCTGGCACAGCTGCGCGATACCGCGCGCAAGGTTGCCGAAGTTGTTGGCCAGCTGGCCGGTGGCGGCGCCCTGGTTGGCATGGGTGTCCCAACCGCCGGCCGACAAAAAGCCGATGCGCAATTTGCGGTCGTTGCGCATCAGCGTGCCCAGGTGCTGCGCATCGAGCTGCAGGCCCACCGGGTCGGCCGCGCCGTTGCTGGCTGCCAGCATCTGCGCGTTCAGGGCTTGTGGACTGGCGGGCGCGCCATCACGGTCCAGCCGCTTGTCCGCCATGCGTCTGTTGTCTTCGGCCATTTTTCCGGCCCTGGCATTTTTCTGCTCCGTGAGCTCCTGCGCGCTCTGCATGCGGCTGCCCGCACCCTGGCGGAACGCTTCGCTGATCTTGTCGTCGCCGGCGTACAAATCCATCAGCGCCTGGCGGGTTCTGTCGTTGGCCAGCACGCCGGTGCGTTCGGCCGACTGGCCGCGCGGGATCAATCTGACGGCCGCCTGCCCGCCCAGGATGGCGGGGTTGGCCTCGCCCACACCGAGAGCGGTGGCGCCCGGTGCAGCGGCTTTGCCCAGGCCCGCTGTGGTGTTGAGCCACCCCGGCGCGCTGCTGGTCTTGCCGCCCTGCGCAATCTCCATCTGGTACTGCGCATCGAAATGCGAACGGTTGGGCGCGGGCAGGCCGGCCGCGGGCACAAAACCCAGAATGCCTTGCTGCCACAGCGGCAGCAGCGGGGCCAGCGCGGGATGCAGGGCAAAAGTCCCGTCAAGCTTCAAGGCGGTTTGCGCCGTGCCGTCGGGCGCCGCAATCGCGATGTTGGGGCGCAAAGCGTAGTAGTCCTTGTCTGCGTAGGGCACAAAGGCCGACAGGCCGTCGTACGCACCGCGCAGGAAGACAACGATGAGGCGCCCGCCGTCCAGGCCAGGTCGGCTCGCAGGCAAGGCTTGCGCCCACACACCCGGAGCCGCAAGCGACAAGGCGGACAGTGCGCCAAAGCCCAGCAGCAGGCGGCGCTGTTGCGAGTTCGGCGAGCAGGGGGAATCCGGATGGGTCTTCATGAAGGTCCTTGTTGCGGGTTATTCCATGCACAAATCAAGCGTGAACGCGAAGGCCCGCCGCAGACAGTGCTACAGCACGGCAAGGCGGGCCGACAAAGTGCACGTTTGATTTGGACATGGAATTATTTGCGCATGAAGTCAGGGCTGGCGAGCATCAGGCCGGTGCGCATCTGCGCGGGTTCCTGCGCAATGCGCTCGCGCGTCGCGATGCTGAAAAAAGCGTTGAGGTAAGACGGCTCGGCTGTGCGCTGGGCCAGGCCCATGGCGTAATCGGCGCGGCGCGTCAACGCCTCGGGCGCAAGCCAGGTAGCGGCATCGGTCTTGTAGCCGTCGGGCGTTTGCCAGCCGTGCATGGGCTGGCCCGCCTGCGCCAGGAAGCCCAGGGTTTGCACAACGTCACGCCGTTCCTTGACGCCACCTGCCGCAGTGAGCGCCGAACAGGCAAAGTCCAGCGGGGTTTTAAACAACTGGTTATCTTGCGCCCAGAACTCCGGTGAGTCAATCAGGGTTCGCATCACCGCGCGGATGTCGCCCTGGGTCGCGGTGAAGGTGGCCGCCAACCGGTTAACCAGCGCGGACGAGGGTTTGTCGGCCACAAAAAAACTGGCCAGCCGGGTGGACACACGCCGTGCGGTTTCAGGCCGGCGTGCCAGGTAGCGAATGGCTTCCTCGCCTTCCGCAATGCCCTCACTGCCGAACGTACGGCCCAGCAGCACCTTGCCTTCCTTGTCATGCAGGCGCTCGGCAAAACGGAATCCTTCGCCGTCCTTGAGGTTCACCGTCCAGCCGGTGAGGATGCGGGCCAGTTCGTGCACGTCTTTTTGCGTGTAACCGCTGTTCACGCCCAGGGTGTGCAACTCCATCAGCTCGCGCGCATAGTTTTCATTGAGGCCGCGGCTGTTGCTCTGCGCCTGGTCCAGGTAGAGCAACATGGCCGGGTGCCTGGCGCTGGCCAGCAGCAGGTCTTCAAAGCGGCCAAGGGCATTGGCGCGAATCACATTGATTTCATAGTGGCCGACAAAGGGGCGTACCGGGCCCTTGCCGACGAACACATTGAGGTGGTTGAACCAGAACTCGGTCATGCGGGCCAGCAGCGGATTTTCCAGCGCCGGATCGCTGCAGGACATCAGCCGCCAGGCTGCGGCGCCCTGGGCCATCTCGCGGCTGAATTTTTCACCGCCTGTATCGGCCGCAGCGGCCATACCGGGCTTGGGCGTTTCGCGTGCGGCCTTGCGCGCCTCCCGTTCGGCCTGGAAGCTGCGTGCAATGTCACTGAGCGGTACGTTGATGCCGGCAAGTTCGGCAGGAAGATTGGGAGGGCGCAGGCTTGCGGCATAGGCCGCATCCAGCTGCTGCAACGCCCAGGCGCGGGGTGAAGCCGCGGCCACCTGCGTGGAAGCCGGCGTGGGCGCATACCCCAGGCGCGAAGCGGCGCGCCATGTGGCGGCAAGCCTGGCCGGTGGCGGCGCGGCATCGGCCTGCGCCTGCGCAGCCGGAGCGACGAGGCAAGCGAGGAAGGCCGCGAGCATGCCGGCCTGGATAGTCACTGTGGGCATGGTGTTCTCCTGCAGCCCTTTGTAACGCACGCGGCGCGCCTTGCGTTGAATACCCCCTCCAGCTTTACACAGGTTTACCGCACAGAAGCCTGTGCCCTGGGGCAACTCGCCCTTCTTTTACAGCGTCAGGATGGTGCAGCCCGTGGTCTTGCGGGCTTCAAGCGCACGGTGCGCCTCGGCCACGTCGGCCAGGGCAAAGCGCTGGTCAATCGGGATGTGGACCTTGCCGCTGGTGACCATGGCAAACAATTCATCCGCCATTTCCTGCGTAGTCTCACGCGTCGCAATGTGGGTAAAGAGCGTCGGCCGTGAAACGTAGAGCGAACCCTTGGCAGCCAGCAGGCCGATGTCCAGCGGCGGCGTCTTGCCCGAGGCATTGCCAAAGTTGGCCAGCAGGCCAAAGGGGCGCAGGCAGTCCAGCGATTTGAGGAAGGTATCCTTGCCGACCGAGTCGTACACCGCCTTCACGCCCTTGCCGCCGGTGATCTCCTTGACGCGGGCCACGAAGTCTTCTTTGGCGTAATTGATGGCGAAGGCCGCGCCCTGCGACAGGGCCAGCGCGCATTTTTCATCGGAGCCAGCGGTACCAATGAGTTGCAGGCCCAGAGCTTTGGCCCACTGGCAAGCAATCAGGCCCACGCCACCGGCGGCCGCGTGAAACAGCACATAGTCACCAGGCTGCAGGCCACCCTGCGGTTGCGTGCGCCGCAACAGGTACTGCGTGGTGAGGCCCTTCAGCATCATGGCCGCGCCGGTTTCAAACGAGATCGCATCGGGCAGCTTGCACACGCACTTGGCCGGCATGACACGCAATTCGCAATAGCTGCCGGGCGGCTGGCTGGCGTAAGCCGCGCGGTCACCGGCTTTCAGGTGGGTCACACCCTCCCCCACAGCCTCGACGATGCCGGAAGCCTCCATGCCCAGTTGAAGCGGCATGGCAAACGGGTAGACACCGCTGCGCTGGTAAACGTCGATGTAGTTCAAGCCAACGGCCTTGTGGCGGATACGTATTTCGCCCGGGCCGGGGTCGCCTACCGTCACATCTACCAGTGTGAGTTCTTCAGGTCCGCCGTGCTGGTTGATGCGTACGGCTTTGGAGGTGATGGAGGCCATGGATTTCCTTGCAAARGTTGCAGATGGAGAAAGAAAAAGGGGTGGCCGCCATGGTGCCATGAATCGAAATGAGCCGCAGGCGCCAAGGGTTGAACCCTGCGCGGCAAGAGGAAAACAGTGGTGCTTGGTAAAGTCGCCGCCATGACCCAACGCCTCACGCCAGCCACCGCCACGCTGCTGGTGATCCCTCCTATGCTCTGGGCCGGCAATGCCGTGGTGGGCCGCCTCGTCACCGGCCTGGTGCCGCCCATGACGCTCAATTTCCTTCGCTGGGCCCTGGCCTTCTTCATCCTGTTGCCGCTTGCGTATCGCCTGCTGCGCCCCGAAAGCGAACTGTGGCACCACTGGAAACGCTTCGCCGTGCTGGGCCTGCTGGGCGTGGGTTGCTACAACGCCCTCCAGTACCTGGCGCTCAAAACTTCCACGCCCCTCAACGTGACACTGGTGGCATCCAGTGTGCCGATCTGGATGCTGGTCGTGGGAGCGCTGTTTTTTGGGCAGCCCGTAACGAAGCGCCAGATCGCCGGCGCCGTGCTGTCAATTGCCGGCGTGCTGGTGGTGCTGTCCCGAGGTCAATGGGAGTTGCTGATGCAGGTGCAATTGGTGCCCGGTGACCTTTATGTCTTGCTGGCCACCCTGTCGTGGGCGTTTTACAGCTGGCTGCTGTCGCAGCCCAAAGAACCAAAAGAGATCCGCCAGGACTGGGCCGCGTTCTTGCTGGCGCAAATCGTGTTTGGCCTGGCCTGGTCGGGCGCGTTTGCCGCCGGTGAAAGGGCACTGACCGACGCGCACATCCAATGGGGCTGGCCGCTGGCTGCAGCTTTGCTGTATGTGGCTGTCGGGCCCGCAGTGATTGCCTACCGCTGCTGGRGCRTGGGTGTGCAGCGCGTCGGCCCGGCGATCGCGGGTTTCTTTTCCAACCTCACGCCGCTGTTTGCCGCCCTGCTCTCGGCGGCTTTCCTCGGGGAGCTGCCGCACCTCTACCATGCGCTGGCCTTTGTGCTGATCGTGGGCGGCATCGTGGTGTCGTCGCGGCGCTGAACCGGCGGCAATGCTGCTGCGATGGTTTGATTTTTGCAACACCTTGCGAAAAACCATCGCATAAAACTTGCCAAGCCCCTGCGGGCTCTTCAGAATCCGTTCCTTGCTTTGAGCCGCTGCGCAACGAATAACCTTGCGCAGTAAACACCTTGAAGCCACCTAGACCCATGACTTTGTTCACTCACACCTGACGCACCTTCCACTGCCCCCGGCTGGATATGGTGCCAACCATACCCAGCCCTGCGGGCAGTCGGTGCCGTCCCTTCACGTGTGAAGCGCGCTCCGCAAACCCCAGGCTGATTTTTCGCCGGGGTTTTGCTTTTTCGGAGCGTGCACATGAGTGCCAAAACTTTTTCCCGTGACTTTGCCGCTGGCAAGGTCAAGCATTTGCGGCGCATGAAGCAGCCGCTGGCTTTGACCTTGCCGACACCCACACCACGCAATCCCGTGGTGCGCGCCCTCGCCGAACGTGCCATCACGTCGGGTGCGGGCAAACATATTCGCAGCGCCGGCGCCCATCGCCGGGCTGAAACCGTGGCCTTGCAAAAGGCCCTCAAAAATTTGACTGATTGACATGAAGAACGATATGACAACCGAGACGGTGGACGCAGCCCGCGTGCCGCCTGAGCTCATGCGGGAACGCAGTGCCCATCTGGCGCTGGTCGCCGCAGAACTGAAGACCGAGCTGTTCGGTATTGACGACATCATCGACCGGGTGATTGAGTCGATCCGCGCCTGGTATGTGCTGCCGCACATCATTCGCCGCCCGGTGATTGTGTGCCTGTGGGGCCTGACCGGCACCGGCAAGACCCAGCTCACGCGCCGGTTGGCGCAGAAGCTGGGCTTTTACGACCGTTTTGTGGAAGTGCAGATGGACGGCTTCAGCAACGGCAGCAGCTGGCGCAGCGCCGACTCGATCAGCGCGATGCTCGCGGAGTCGGGCGTCGCCGAGAGCGAGCCCGGCATGCTGGTGCTGGATGAATTTCAGCGCTTTCGCACTGTCGATGAAAAAGGCAAGGACTTCGCCGTCAAACGCTACCAGGATGTCTGGCAGCTGCTGTCTGACGGACGCCTGCCGCCCTCGCTGTCTTTCCTGCAGGAACTCGAGTCGTCCCTGGCGTATTCGCAATACGAGCATGAGCGCGAGCACCAAGACGAAGACAAGCCTGCAGCGGACGGCACCGTGACGAAAAAGCTGAAGTTCAAGCTCTCGCCCTACCAGGCACAGGAGTTCAAGCAAAGCCTCAAGCTCAAGGAGACGCTGCAGGAAGTGATGACCTGGTCGCCCCAGCAACTGCAGGAGCGCATGCTGGAATTCAAGACATCGACCGACTCGTGGGAGACGGATTACAGCCGCCTGCTGATCATCGTTTCGGGCAACCTGGACGAGATGTACGAAGGCACCGCCAGCCGGGTAGAAGACTGCGACACCGACGCCGACATCTTTCATGCGCTGACGAAAAAGCTGTCGATGATCGATGTCAAGAAAGCGCTGGGAGAGCGCTTCAAGCCGGAACAGATCGCGCGGCTGGGCAACAACCACGTGATCTACCCCTCGCTGAGCCAGGCGACTTATGAGCGGCTGATCCGCAGCACGTGCGCAAAATATGCCAGCGAAATGCAGGCCAGTGCGGGGCTGGAGTTTGTGCTGCATGAGTCGGTGTACGAAGGCATTTATGCCAACGCGGTGTTCCCTGCCCAAGGCACGCGCCCGCTGTTCTCGTCGATTCACGCCATCCTGAGCGCGCCGCTGGTCAATGCCGTTCTGTGGGCCTATGAGCAAGGCTTGCCGGCCGGTGCGACCCTGCACGTGAGCCTGGACGCCGCAACGCAATCCCTGCTGGTTCGACATGGTGAGAACGGCGGCGCAAGCACCGCCTACCCTGTACCGCTGGACCTTAACCAGCTCAAGCAGCGCGCCAGCCCCGACTTCCGGGCCCTGCTGGCGGTGCATGAAGCAGGCCACGGCCTGGCGTACGGCCGCCTGTTTGGCCACGCACCGCAGGAGGTCAAGATCAATGTTGCGTCTTTCGAGGGTGGCTACAACAGCTATGTGCAACTGAAGGCCGAGTCACGGCAAAGCTGCCTGGACCGCATCTGCGTGGGCCTGGCAGGCCGCGCCGCCGAGGCACTGGTGTTCGGTGAAGATGCCTGCACCACAGGCAGCGAAAGTGACTTCAAGAATGCCACCGCGCTGGCCGCGCGGTTTGTGCGCCACTTCGGTTTTGGCAACCGGCTAAGCCGCATTGACGTGACCGACAGCACCGAGGAGAACCTCAACACCGACGTTGAGCCGACCAATGCCGAGATTGAGGCCCTGCTGGCAGAGGCGTATGCACGCGCGCAGGAGATCCTTAAAACTGATTCGGCATTGCTGCTGCGCATCGTGGACGAGCTGCTGGCACACGGCCAGGTGACCAAGGAGAAAATGGCCAGTCTGCTGGGTGTCGCCATCGCGGAGGAAGAGCGAATGCTCGCGCCTTATGCGGAGCAGCTGGAGGTGTTTGGACTGCAGCATGCACTGATGCGGCGCGTTGCCAGCAAGGCGGAGCCTTGCGAAGAACCGCTGGCGTAGGCCCGTCAGAATGTTCCGGGAAAAAAGCACGGAGAGCGGCCCAGCTGCATTCCGTGCCCCCGGAGCCGGGTGACTCGGGCGGCGCTCAATCCGGCTCCAGTCCAAAGCGCCGCCTGAACGCATCGCAAAATTCCGCGGTTCCGCTGATCGACAGGGTCAGCGTATGCCGCGGCTTGCCGGATGGGCCCGCCCGGACCGAAAGCCGGCGCGCCGCTTCGTCATAGTGCAAGGCTTGGGGCGCCGTCAGTTCCTGCATGCCATGCAGGTCGTAGTCCCAGTCAAAGCCGTCTTCGAGCGGGCCGCGCCGCCCAGGAAATTCCCTATGAGCCCAGTCCAGTATCAGGACGACCTCGGCATGGACGGCTGCCACCTGCTCGGGCCAGGTTGGCGCGACGGCCTCCAGCGTACCCGTGCCGTCGCTGCCTTCCGCGTCATCGAAGTGGAGGTAGTCCAGGCTCAAGGGCGCGCGCTCAATGCTCAGTAGGTGCCCGGATAGGCCCCGCCGTCGGCCAGCACGTTCTGCCCCGTCATGTAGGCGGCATGCGTGCTGCACAGGAAGGCGCAGATGGCACCGAATTCTTCGGGCGTGCCGAAGCGCTGGGCCGGGATGTTCTTGCGGCGCGCGTCCATGATGGCCTCAAGAGGTTGACCGGTTTTTTGCGCCGCGCCGCTCATGGTGCCGCGCAGGCGGTCGGTGTCGAAGGCGCCCGGCAGCAGGTTGTTGATGGTGACGCCCTGCGCCGCAAGTTTGGTGCGCGCCACGCCGGCCACAAAGCCGGTCAGGCCGCTGCGCGCACCGTTGGACAGGCCCAGGATATCGATGGGCGACTTGACCGAACTGGAAGTGATGTTGACGATGCGCCCGAAGCCGCGCGCCGCCATGCCGTCGACCGTGGCCTTGATGAGTTCGATCGGGGTCAGCATGTTGGCGTCGACCGCCTTGAGCCAGGCATCGCGGTCCCAGTCGCGGAAGTCGCCGGGCGGCGGGCCGCCGGCGTTGGTCACTACGATGTCGAAGTCCTTGCGCAACGCGAACACCGCGGCGCGGCCTTCGGGTGTTGTGATGTCGGCGGCGACGTACTGGACGCTTGCGCCTGCGGGTTTGCCCTTATCTGCCTTCAGCTTTTCAGCTGCGGCCTTCAGCGTTTCCTCGCCGCGCGCCACGATCAGCACATGCACGCCTTCGCGCACCAGAGCCTCGGCGCAACCCAGGCCCAAACCTTTGCTGGCGCCGCAAACCAGCGCCCATTTGCCTGCAATACCCAAATCMATAATAATTCCTCATTACAACCACAGGGGGAGAGCGGCTCATGATACTGAGTAAATACAAAATGCAGGCGGGAATGGTTATCGCTCCCCTGCTCACATCACTGCTGGTTTTCAGCGCCCCGGCACACGCCCAGCCGCAAGGCGAGGCCGTACTGATCAAGCGTGCAGCCCAATTGCGTGAAGGCCCGGGCGAATCGGCCCGCAGCCTGGCGCCGTTACCGGTACAGGCTTCCGTGACCCGGCTGGGCGAGCGCAACGGCGCGTGGATCAAGGTCCGCACAGCCGACGGCACCAGCGGTTGGGTGCACATGTTTGACATCACGGCCCCCAGCTCGCAGGCCGGCGCCGGCACCGGTGCGCTGCGCAGCCTCTCGAGCTTTTTCAACAAGGGCAGCGCACAGGCGCCGGGCGGCGCGGTTGCCACCTCCACCGTCGGCATTCGCGGCCTCGGTGCGGAAGACCTGGCCAATGCCGTTCCTAACCTGGCGGCGGTGGCGCAAGCTGACGCCAACCGTGCGAACGCTGCGCAAGCCCGGCAATTTGCGGGTAGTGCCTCGCTGAACACCCGGCAGGTCGAGCCCCTCCCCACACCCGCACCTCCGGCCGCCGCACCCGGCGCCAGGACCGAGCAATACGGCGGCTAAAAAAACAAGAGGCATCGCAATGAACCTTCACACCCTCCAAACACTGGCAACGCCCGCACGCCATGCGGTTTTTGCATTGGCCCTGGTGGCCGGCCTGCTCCCGTTGGGCGCACATGCACAGGATGCAGGCAAGGCGCTGGGCGGCCTGTTCCAGTCACTGATACGCCCCAACCAGCCGGCGCAGCCCGCCCCTGCGCAACCCAATTCCGCGGCCGGCCTGGCCGGCGCATTGCTGGGCGCCAGCCTTACACCTGGTGGACAGCAGGCGGCCCAAGGGGGTGACCTGTTCCAGCTGTTGTCACAGTCGCTGGATCAGATTGACGAGCCACGTGAAATCCAGATCGGCCAGCAACTGGCCGCCGTACTGCTGGGCAGCAAACCGCTCTACCCTGACGTGGCCGCGCAGCGCTATATCAACCAGCTGGGGCGCTGGATCAGCCTGCAGTCATCGAGGCCCGACCTGCCCTGGACCTTCGCCATCCTCGACGACCCCGGCTTCAACGCTTTTGCCACGCCGGGCGGTTATGTCTTCGTCACCAAAGGCCTGATGGACCGCGTGGCGGACGAAGGCGAGCTGGCAGGCATCCTGGCCCACGAAATCACCCACGTCACAGCCAAGCACCACCTGATCGCCATGAACAAGGCGGCACGCGCCGGCCTTCTGACGCAGGTGATCAGCTCCCAGCTGAAGAACGACCTGGGCGGCCTGGTGTCGTCGCAGTTGCTGGCATTGGGCAAGAACATGTACACCAAGGGCCTGGACCAGCAGGACGAGTTTGACGCCGACCGTACCGGCGTGGCCCTCGCCACGCGTGCAGGGTTCGATCCCTACGGCCTGGTGGCGGTGCTGCAGCAACTGCGCAGCGCCGCGCCGGACGATGCGCTATTTGCCCTGTCGCTCAGCACCCATCCACCGGCACAGGTTCGCCTGAACCAGCTTGAGCAGGCCATGGGCAACCGGCTGGACGCTTATGCGGGCCAGCCGTCTGTTACGGTAGCGCAGCGGATGACCGCCTCGAACCGCCGGCCCACGGCGCAGGCGCCCGCACCCACGCGCACCACCGGCAAGAAAACCAACTAGGACGTAACGGGCCTGCGACGGCGGCACTTCTTCACCAACCGGGGCCGCGGGGGCTATCTGGTTCTGGTGAAAACAAAGATGCCGGCGATAACCAGCACCGTTCCCGCCGCAACCCAGGCCGTAAACGGCTCACCCAGAATCAACACACCCATCAGGATGGTGGACATGGGGCCCACCATACCGGTCTGCGCCGCCATGCTGGCGCCGATGCGTTCGATGGCCATCATCACCATCAGCACCGGCACGGCAGTGCATAGGGTGGCATTGAGCAGCGACAGCCAGATCACCTCCGGCGCCACGGCCGCCGCGCTCAGGGGCCGCAACAACACGAACTGCAGCAGGCAGCACAGGCAGGCCACAGTGGTAGCCAGCCCCACCAGCCGCAGGGAACCGAGCCGCCTGACCATCTCGCCGCTGTACACCAGATAGAGCGCATAGCTCACCGCGCTCAGGAACACCAGCAGCGCACCCCAGGCAGCGTCTGCAC
>NZ_JBFUBD010000074.1:0-12700 GCF_056405935.1 Polaromonas sp. P1_E3 | reverse complement strand
ACCGACATCCGCCTGGCCATGACTGGCGCTGTCCGCAAGTTCCTGGCTGAAAACCCCGAGAAATTCGACGCCCGCGAATGGCTCAAGCCCGCCCGCGAAGCCGCCAAGGCGCTGTGCAAGCAGCGTTATATCGAATTCGGCTGCGAGGGCCAGGGCGCCAAAATCAAGGGTGACACCCTGCAGGTTGTGGCGACCAAATACGCCAAGGGTGAACTGACCCAGGTCGTTCACTGAGAAAACCTGAATAAACCCGCGGCCCGCGCGCGGATTGGCGATAATTCAAAGCCCGTGGACTCGCTTGAGTCGCGCGGGCTTTTTACTTTGATCCCCCTGCCACCGGCTCTCCGTTCTCCACCATGACCCAAGCACTCCATACATCCGCCCTGACATCCCTGCCCCTGCTCGCACGCGGCAAGGTGCGAGACAACTACGCCGTGGGCAAAGACCGGCTGTTGATGGTGGCCAGCGACCGGCTGAGCGCATTTGACGTCATCCTCGGTGAGCCAATCCCCGGCAAGGGCGCGCTGCTCACGCAGATGGCGCTATTCTGGTTCGACAAGCTGGGCCATATCTGCCCCAACCACCTGACCGGTGAGACGCCCGAAAGCGTCGTCACCCCGGCTGAAGTGCCGCAAGTGGTGAACCGTTCCATGCTGGTCAAGCGCCTCAAGCCCATCCCGGTCGAAGCCGTGGTGCGCGGCTACCTCGCCGGCAGCGGCTGGAAGGAATACCAGGACAGCCAGGCTGTCTGCGGCGTGCCGCTGCCCGCGGGCCTGAAGAACGCCGGCAAACTGCCTGAGCCGATCTTCACGCCGGCCGCCAAGGCCGAAGCCGGCGAGCACGACGAAAACATCAGCTACGAGCAGGTGGTGAAGGTCGTCGGCCCTGAGCTCGCCGCGCAGATCAAGAAGATCAGCATCGAGATCTACAGCACCGCCGCCGCCTTCGCGCTCACCAAGGGCATCATCATTGCCGACACCAAATTCGAGTTTGGCCTTGACGAAAACGGCACGCTCACGCTGATGGACGAGGTGCTGACGCCTGATTCGTCACGCTACTGGCCGATTGAAGGCTACGAAGCTGCCTACGCCGCTGGCCAGAACCCGCCCAGCTACGACAAGCAGTTTGTGCGCGACTGGCTGGAGGCCGTGCGCATCAACGGCAAGCCCTGGGACAAGACCCCGCCTGCGCCGCATCTGCCGGCTGATGTTGTAGAAAAGACCGCGGCTAAATACCAGGAAGCCCTGACACGCCTGAGGAATTGAACACCCCCGTCTCGCTCACTTCGTGTAGCGGAACCCCCTCAAGGGGGCGGCGCCTGCGGCCGGGCAAAGCCCGTTCCGCGGCCCCTGCTGAACCAGGGTTAGCTCAACACCACGCTTGAAAGGCGGCGGCGATACGTCGCTACGACTGGATCTTCCGGCGGAATCTGCCCATCAGCCACCTTGGGTTTGGGCGCTTCCATGACGTCGAGCACGGCGATGTAGGTCTTGCGTGCCAGGTCTTCGTTCCAGGACTTGTCGCGCATCAGGATTTCCAGCAGTTCGTCCAGCGCCTCGGTCCAGCGTTGCCGCGCCATGAGCCAGCGGGCTTTGTCAAAGCGTGCTTCGAAGTCGCGCTTGTTGGCCGCAATCTTCGCGTCAAAACCGGCTGCAGCGCCCACCCCATGCGCGCCAGCAGCTACAAAATCCATAGCATCCATCCAGCGCTTGAGCGAATCAAAGCGCCGTACCACGGTGGTTTGTGCAATCACGGGCGCAAATGCCACCTTGGCGTCATCTTCGCGGCCCAGCTGCAGCAGGAGCTTCACATAGTCAAAGCGGGCGTTGTCGTCGGCCGGGTTGGCGGCGACCGCGTGCTGCAGCTTTTCGAGCACGGCGGCGGGATCCGTGCTTTCTTCTTCAAGCGAGAGTTCCTGTTCGTCGGGCTGCTCTTCAGCCGGCGGCAAATGCTTGTCCAGGAATTCCTTGACCTTGCCTTCGGGCAGGGCGCCGGCAAAACCGTCCACCGGCTGGCCGTTCATCATCAGGATGCAGGTCGGGATGCTGCGGATGCCGAAAGCGGCGCCCAGCTGCTGCTCCTGGTCGGAGTCGATCTTGACCAGCTTGAAGCGCCCGGCATACTCCGTCTCCACTTTTTCAAGGATGGGCCCGAGCGACTTGCAGGGGCCGCACCACGGCGCCCAGAAGTCGATCAGCACGGGCGTGGTCATGGACGCGGCAACGACTTCCGCTTCAAAGTTGGCAATGGTGACGTCGATCATGGTCTGGCAGAGTTGGGGTGGGAGAGCGGGTTTTCAACCGCCGGTCGCAGGGCAGGCAAGAGCGTAGCACGCACGGCACGGCCCGCTGGTGGCCTGCCCTTAAAATCAGGGGTTACGGGCAAGCACCCTGCAACCCCCGGCCTTGAAGGTCCCCTAAATGACAACAAGCAGCAATTCGACGACCCCCGGCGTTGTACCCCTTGTGGGTGTGGTGATGGGCTCCAGCAGCGACTGGGAGACCATGCAGCACGCCGTGCAGATCCTGACGCAGTTCGGCGTGGCGCACGAAGCCCGGGTGGTCTCTGCCCACCGCATGCCCGACGAGCTGTTTGCCTATGCGGAAAGCGCTGGCGGACGCGGCCTGCAAGCCATCATTGCCGGCGCCGGCGGCGCCGCGCACCTGCCCGGCATGCTGGCCGCCAAGACCACCGTGCCGGTGCTGGGCGTCCCGGTCGCCAGCAAACACCTTCAAGGCGTCGATTCGCTGCACAGCATTGTGCAAATGCCCAAAGGCATTCCGGTGGCGACATTTGCGATTGGCAACGCCGGTGCGGCCAATGCGGCGCTGTTTGCGGTGGCCATGCTGGCCCTGCACAGCCCCGCGCTGGCGGCCCAATTGCAGGCTTTYCGTGCAGAGCAGACCGCTGCCGCACACGCCATGACGCTGCCGCCCGCATGACCGCCTCCACCTCTTCCCGGGTCGCCTCCAGCTTGCCGGATCTGCCCGTTTTCCCCGCCACGGCCTCCGCCTCCGGCCAGCCCGCCACACTCGGCGTGATGGGCGGCGGGCAGCTGGGCCGCATGTTTGTACACGCTGCGCAGCGCCTGGGTTACTTCACGGCGGTGCTCGATCCCGATCCGCAAAGCCCTGCGGGCCTGGTGAGCCACCACCACATCCAGGCCGGCTACAGCGATGAAAAAGGTCTGGCCGAGCTGGCAGCGCTGTGCGCCGCCGTCACCACCGAATTTGAAAACGTGCCCGCCGGTGCGCTGCAGGCGCTGGCCGCCAGCCGGCCGGTGGCGCCCGGTGCCGCTGCTGTGGCCATCGCGCAAAACCGCATCGAGGAAAAATCCCATTTCACCGCCAGCGCCGCCGAATCCGGTGTGCTGGCCGGCGTCACCTGCGCGCCTTACGCCGTGATTGAAACGGCCGAACAGCTGAAGGCCGTACCGGCCGGCTTGCTGCCCGGCATCCTGAAGACAGCGCGCATGGGCTACGACGGCAAGGGCCAGGTCCGCGTCAAAAATGCGGACGAGCTGGCCACCGCCTGGGCCGGTCTGAAGCAGGTGCCCTGTGTGCTCGAAAAAATGTTGCCGCTCAAGGCCGAGTGCTCGGTCATCGTGGCGCGCGGCTGGGACGGCCGCGTCGTGAGCTTTGCGCCCCAGCTGAACGTGCATGTTGACGGTATTCTCGCGGTGACGCAGGCTTATGAAGGAAATATGCCCGCAGGGCTTGCTGATCGTGCGCAAGCAGCTACCAAAACCATAGCAAAGCACATTGACTACGTCGGCGTGCTCTGCGTTGAATTCTTTCTGGTGGACGACGGCAGCGCCGACGGTGCGCTCATCGTCAATGAGATGGCGCCGCGCCCGCACAACAGCGGCCACTACACGATGGACGCCTGTGACGTGTCGCAGTTCGACCTGCAGGTGCATGCCATGGCCGGCCTGCCCTTGCCGCTGCCGCGCCAGCACTCACCGGCCATCATGCTCAACCTGCTGGGCGACCTGTGGTTTGACGCCCATGACAAGATGCGCACACCCGACTGGCAGGCCGTGCTGGCGCTGCCCGGCGCCCACCTGCATCTCTACGGCAAAACCGAAGCGCGCGCGGGCCGCAAGATGGGCCATCTCAACATCACAGGCCCCGACGTCGCTTCAGTCAAAGCCACCGCACGCCAGGCCGCATCCATCCTCGGCTTGCCTGGCCTGGACCATCTCTGATGATTCTTTCCGGTACGGACCCTGAAGCCATTCTTGAAGCCGCGCGCCGCATCCGGGCCGGCGGGCTGGTGGGTTTTCCGACGGAGACGGTGTACGGCCTGGGCGCCGACGCTTCCAGCGACAAAGCCGTCGCCGGCATTTTCGAAACCAAGGGCCGCCCCGCCGACCATCCGCTGATTGTTCATGTGGCCGATGCGGACCAGGTGAGCGTCTACGCCAGCAGTGTGCCGCCGTTTGCTGCGCGCCTGACGAAAACCTTCTGGCCCGGCCCGCTCACCGTGATCCTGCCGCGCAAGGAAGGCGTGGCGGCGGCTGCAGCCGGCGGCCAGGATTCGATCGGCCTGCGTTGTCCATCGCACCCCGTTGCACTGGCGTTTCTGAAGGCTTGCCTGAAATTGGGTGCAGGGGGCGTGGCCGGTCCCAGCGCCAACCGCTTCGGCCGCGTCAGCCCAACCACTGCGCAGCATGTGGAGCAGGAGTTTGGCGACAGCCTGCTGGTGCTGGACGGCGGGCCGTGCGATGTCGGCATCGAGTCCAGCATCGTCGACTGCACGCGTGGGCAACCCGTGTTGCTGCGCCCCGGCATCATCACGCGCGCACAACTCGAGGCAGCCTGCGGCGAAGCCGTCCTGGGCAAGGAGGAGTTCGAGCAGCAGGCCCTGGGCGCCGCTGATGCGCCGCGCGCCTCCGGCACGCTCGAAGCGCATTACGCGCCCGACGCCAAAGTGCGCCTGATGGACGCCGGGCCCATACAAACCGCGCTGGATTTATTGGGCGCCGACGCAGCCCATATCGCGGTGTATGCCCGCAGTATTGTGCGCATCAAGTCTGACAAGGTGCTGTATCGCCGCATGCCCGACGATGCGCTGGCTACCGCGCAGCAGCTGTTTGCCGTGCTGCGCGACTTTGATGCCAAGGGCGTCAAGCTGATCTGGATTGAGAATCCGCCGGTTGATGGCGCGTGGGACGGTGTACGCGACCGGCTGCAGCGCGCTGCTGCGAGCTGAGGCGCTAATAAGCTGGTTATTCGTTCCCGCATTTGAAAGAGGCAACACCATGCTCTCCATCCTCGTCACCATCTGGTTTCTTCACGTCGCAGCCATGATGAGCCCCGGCGCCAATGTGCTGCTGGTCTCGCAGCTCGCCGCCAGCGACCGCGCACGCAGCGCGGTGTTCGCGGCGCTGGGTGTGACGGCGGGGGCGGCCATCTGGGCGCTCTGCGCGGTGCTGGGCGTCAATGCCGTCTTCCAGATCTTTCCGGGGCTGCGCCTGGCGCTGCAGGTGGCCGGCGGCCTGTACCTGCTGTATGTGGCCAGCCGGCTCTGGCGGTCCGGTGGCCTGGCTTTAGGCAGCAGCGGCCCTTCGGTTTCATCGGCCGCTGCGTTCCGCCTGGGGTTTCTCACCAATATCACCAACCCGAAATCGGCGCTCTTTTTCGGCAGCGTGTTTGCCGCCTCGTTTCCGGCCGCTCCCAGCCCGGCGTTGCAGGCCACGGCCGTGGCCATGATCGTTCTCAACGCGCTGTGCTGGCACACGCTGCTGGCCTATCTGTTTTCGCGCGAGCGGGTAAGGCTCGCGTATGCCCGTACACGGGGCACGGCAGACCGCATCGCCTCGGTAGCTGTGGGCGCGCTGGGGCTGGGGCTGCTGGCGGCCTCACTGCGCGAAGCGCGCTCCTAGGGGCCGCTTTCAGGGCAGCGCGAATTGCCCGTCGGGCTCCGGTTCGTCCGGCGCGCCCTGGGTTCCCTCGCTGATCCATTGCAGGTACGCAGCAGACCCGGCGGACATCGGTATCTGCACAATCTCCGGTGTGTCGTAGCTGTGATTTGCGCTGATAAAGCGCGCAAGTTCGTCGAACTTCGCATGCCGCGTCTTGATGGACAGCCGGTACTCGGGTTCACTGCACAGCGCGCCCTGCCAGCGGTAAATGCTCTGGATGGGCGCAATCTGTACGCACGCGCCCAGGCGGGCCTCAACGATCTGGCGGGCCAGGCTGTCGGCCTGCCCGGCGGTCGGAACCGTGGTCAGGACGATGCTGTAGCCGGTGTCCTGCCCGGCGCTGGGATTCAGGGTTGGCATGGCGTTGCTCCGGTTCGGCCTGCCGGTCACGGCAGGCGTTTTGCCCAAATTTCGGGCATTGTGGCGCAATGCCGCGCCAAGTGGTCTTTTCGCCTGCAAGTCCCGCCGCCATCAACAGCCTTGTCCACAGGGGGCAGGGATAACTTGCAGGCGTCCCGGCGCCTATTCGGGCCTTTTTCTCCCCGGCCGCGTCATGCCGCCGGGCTGTCTATTCAGTCACCGCGCCCGTAGACAAGCTTCATGACGAGGATGGACAGCGCCAGGCACAGCGTGATGGCATTTGCCAGAACGATGGGCCAGGCGTCCGCGAGCACGCCGTAAGCCAGCCAGAGCGCCACGCCCACCGTGAAGGCGCTGTACATCGCCAGCGAGATACCGCTGACGTCGCGGCTGCGAAAGGTCAGCCATGCCTGCGGGGCAAAGCTTGCGGTGGTCAGCAGGGCGGCCACGAAGCCCACAAGGTCGGTTGTGTTCACCGCTTGCCCTCCTTGATGGCCCATTCCAGCATGGCGTCCAGTGCGGGTCGTGCCGCCGGTGCGTTCGGGTGATTGATCAGCCCCACCACGATGTAGCGTGCGCCGCTGTTGCCGTTGGCATAGCCGGCAATGGCGGTCACGTCGCGCAGCGAGCCTGTCTTCAGGAAGGCCAGGCCCGCAACGCTTTTGCCGCGCTCCCGCAGCGTGCCGTCCACCCCCGCTACCGGCAATGAATCGGCCAGGTCCGCGGCCAGCGGGCTTTTGGCGGCGTGCTGCAACAGGGCTGCCAGGCTGGCGGCGCTGATGCGTTCCTCGCGGCTCAGGCCTGAGCCGTTGTCCATGACCGGGGGGGCAGTGCCCGGCAGGCTTTTGCGCCACCAGGCGCCCAGCGCGGCGCGGGCGGATTCGAGCGTGCCTGCTTTGGGCTGGCCCAGCCCGGCCTGCAGGCCGAGCGTTAAAAAAACGTGCTGCGCCATGATGTTGTTCGAGTATTTATTGACGTCACGCACCACGTCGAGCAGCGGCGGCGACTGGTATTCAAACCGTATGGCGGGTTTTTGGCCTGACAGCGATCCCGTGCTGCGCAGCATGGCCAGCTCGGCCGGTGTGGCGTCGCGCACGGTGCCCGTCAGCAAGCCGCCCAGCTGGCGCCACGAGCCTTCGATGGCGCGCGCGGCAAAACTCGCCGGGTCGGAATACGCGCTGGGCCAGATTTTTTCGCCGCAGGCCGACGAATAGGTGCCCAGGAATTCAATGTTGAGAGGGTTTTCGACGCTGGCGCGAAGCTCGCTGCGCCAGTCGCCGCAACGTGCCACACGCACGATCGGTACCGAGGCGCCCACCTGAACGCCTGCCAGCGGCGGCTCGTAACGTACCAGCGCACGTCCGTTGGGCAGGTCCGGCGTGAAAGTCATCACAATGGTTTTGAAATTGATCAGCAGCGCATCGGGCCGGGCGTTGTAGGGCCGCAGCGGCTCACCGTCAAATTCGCCCGGGTCGGTGGGCGGCACGCTGAAGGCACTGCGGTCCAGCACGATGTCGCCGCGGATCGCCCGCGCCCCGCCGGCCTGCACTTCGGCCAGCAGGGCCTGCAGGCGCTCGACCACCAGCTTGGGGTCTCCGCCGCCTTGCACCACCATGTTGCCGTTGAGCAGGCCGCCTGAAGTGCTGCCATCCAGTATCACCTTCGTCTTCCAGGTGAAGTCGCGGCCCAGTGCATCAAGCGCGGAATACGTGGTGACGAGCTTCATCACCGAAGCCGGGTTCATGGGCGTGTCAATGCGCCAGCTCAGGCGCGGCACCGGTTTGCCGCTTCCGGCCTCGACCACCAGCATGGACACTGCGTCGCGCGGAACCCTGGCGCGCGTCAGGGCTTTTTCAATCGGGGCCGGCAGGCGTGGTGCGGTTTGTGCCTGGCCGGGGCTCCCGGCCAGTGCTGCCATGGCCGCCAGGGCCGCCAGCGCAACAGTGTGTGTCGTGCGCAGGCGCAGCAAGTCGTGGGTCATGCGGGGATTATCGCGGCTGAGGGTTCCTGACTGCTTGGCCGGTGGCGCCGTAGGCTGGCCGTTGGCGCGGATAATCGGGGTATGCCCCTGGGTTGCGTTGTCTGTGCACCCGAAAATTGCTATTAATTTAATAGCTGCTTGCGCTCGATACATAAGGGCTGGAGCCCGATTTAATGCCTGAACCTTTGAAATTCCTCGCTTTTGACACCAGCACCGACCGCATGTCCGTGGCGCTGACCGACGGCGCGCGCCTCTGGCAGCACAGCGGCCCGGGCGGCGCGCAGGCTTCCACCACGCTGATCCCCGCCATCCTGGCGCTGCTGGCCGAGGCTGGCCTGGCGCTGGGCGAACTCGATGCCATCGCCTTTGGCCGCGGCCCAGGCTCCTTCACCGGCCTGCGCACCGCTTGCGCCGTGGCGCAGGGCCTGGCGCTGGGTGCCAACCAGGGCGCCGGCATTCCCGTGCTGCCTGTCGACACGCTCATGGCCGTGGCGGAGGAGGCGCGTTTTCAGCACCAGGGCGATGGGCAATCGCCCATGCGCGTCACCGCGCTGCTGGACGCCCGCATGGACGAGATGTATGTGCAGGGTTTTGAATTCGGCGGCGGGCATTGCCGCGCGCTGGATGAGTGTGAGCTGGTGCGCCCTGAAAACCTGTTGCCCGCGGCGGCGGCGGGCTTGTTCGCAGGCAATGTCTTTGCGGTGTATGCAGGCCGCTTGCCGGGGGGCCTTGCCACGTTTGCGCAGGCCGAAGCCCTGCCGACCGCCACCGCCATGCTGCGCCTGGCGCCTCAGCTGGCCGCCGCCGGGTTGTGCGTGAGCGCTGACCTTGCCCTGCCGCTCTACGTTCGCGATAAAGTAGCGCTTACCACCGAAGAGCGCGACCAGGTCAAGGCCGCCAAGCTGGCCGCCGCCCCACCTCTTTCATGAACGCCATCCTCCAGCCCCTCGAAGCCCAGTTTGAAGCCATGACGCCTGCATGGCTGGACGAGGTGGTGCGCGTGGAAAAGACCGCCTATGGCCACCCCTGGACGCACGGCAATTTCAACGATTCGCTCAACGCCGGTTACCAGGCGCAGCTGCTCATCGCGGGCCATGCGCCCGGCGCCGTGCTGCTGGGCTATTTTGTGGCCATGAAGGGTGTGGACGAAGTCCACCTGCTCAACATCACCGTGGCGCCCGAACACCAGCGCCAAGGCTGGGCCCGCATCATGCTGGACGGGCTTGCCCTCTGGTCGCGCGGGCAGGGGGCGCAGTGGCTGTGGCTGGAAGTGCGCGTGAGCAATGTGCGCGCCAAGGCCATCTATGAACGCTACGGTTTTCGCCATGTCGGCACGCGCCGCAACTACTACCCGGACGGCGCTTCCACGCGCGAAGACGCGGTGGTCATGAGCCTGGCGCTATGAGCCTGGACCTCGACAAACGCCAGCGCGCCATGCTGCGTGAAATGGGCGTGCGCGTGTGGCTGCCGGTTGCCGCAGCGCCCCCCATCGATGTTGCTATTGATTCGATAGCTGCTGGCGCCCGGCCAGAGCAAGTTACAGGCGGGTCCCATCCCATAACCGTTGCACCATCCACGCCTGCTGCGCCGCCTGCACCGGTGGCGGTGCGGGAGGCTGCGCCGTCCGTACGGCCAGTTGCAGCCACGGCTCGCCCGCAGGCCGAAGCTCGTGAAACCGCAACGCCTGGTGCGGCCGCTGCCTGGCGTATGGGCGGCGCGCAAGCCCTCTACGCCGAGGCCGCCCATGCCGAAGGCGCACGCTGGCTGGTGCTGGCCGAAACACCGGTGGCCGCGCTGCAGCGGGAGCCCTTTAAGCCTTTTGAAGGCGATGCGGGGAAGCTGCTTGACAACATGCTGCGCGCTGCGCGCCTGCACAAGGCCGGCATGGTGCTGCTGGCGCCGATGGTCAGGCACGCGGCGTCAGGTGCAGGCGCCGGCCTGCCCGAAGCGCTGCCCGCCCTGGTGGCCAGTACGCAGCCCGATGTTGTGCTGGTCATGGGTCGCCTGGCTGCGCAGGCCGTGTTGCAGTCCACCGAACCTTTCGGCAAGCAGCGCGGCCAGGTGCACAGCCTGCATGGCGTTCGGGTTGTGGTGACTTACGATGCCACCTATTTGCTGCGCAACCCGGCCGACAAGGGCAAGGCCTGGGATGACCTGTGCCTGGCCATGAGCCTGGTACTGCCACCCGGGAGTATCGAAACATGAAAGCGCGTCTTCGCACCCATGGCAGCGTTGCAACCCTTGCGAAGGCGTCTAGCCTTCGCTGCGGCTTGCGCCTCGCCCTGGACGCGAATCCATCACTTTCATTGTGTTTCGCTACTTCCGGGCGGCAGTACTAGCCGGCGCCCGCTGATTCCGTCAGGCCTTGGCGGGGTCGCGACTGGGTGCCAGCACCGAGGCAATCGCCACCACCATCAGCACCACGGCTGCCCAGTCCTGCCAGTGCAGCACTTCGCCCAGGCCCAGCGCGCCTGAAAACACCCCGAGGATGGGAATCATCATCACGCTCAGCGTGGAAGCCACTGGCGGCAGCGCCCGTGCCAGCGTAAACCACGCAGCATGGGCGAAGCCGAAGATCAGCACGGCGTTGTAAAGAATCGCGCCCCAGGTCGTGGGCGAAGGCGCTTTCCACTGCGGCATCTCAAACACGACGCCCAGCCCGGTCAGCATCACGGCGGTCATCACCGTCATCCAGAACGACAGCGTAAGCGTGGCGGCCGGTATCGTGGTCTTGCGCAGTTGCTGTGTACCCAGCGCCCATACCGCAGCTGCCACCAGCGCGCACAGAACACCCAGCGGGCTGCCCGAGAGGTTGGTCATTTCATTCCACAGCAGCAGCGCAACACCCAGCGCGGCAGCGGCCACCCCCAGCCAGTTGCGGGGCTTGAGCGTTGCCCCAAAAAACCAGGCGCCCAGCAGCGCCGAAAAAATCGGCATGGTGTAGCCCAGGATCGCCGCGCGTCCGCTGCTGAGGTTCTTCACCGCCAGGATGATGAGTGCATGCCAGACAAACATGTTGGCTGCAGCCAGCCAGAAGAGCTCACGCCACTTGTCCCGTGGCACAAAAAACGGCACCTTCAGCACCACCATGGCAATGCCCAGCACCGGAATGCCCAGCCAGATCGACATCGCCCGAAACGTCAACGGGGGAAAGTCCGCAATCCCCAGCTTCATCACCGGCCAGTTCAGGCCCCAGACCAAAGTGAGGAGCACGAGGAGTATGAGCTGGCGGCGGGAGAGTTGCATGGAGTGAGGGTCGGGTGGTTTGCGCCGATTGTCCCGGTTCGAGGCGAAACCTGCTGGGGAACGACCTTCTTACAATAGCGGACATGACTTTCCTTGACATGCTAACCGCCGCAGAACGCCAAAACAACTCCATGCTCTGCGTCGGCCTGGACCCTGAACCGACCAAATTCCCCGGCAAGCTCAAGGGCGACGCCAACAAGATCTACGATTTTTGTGCCGCGATCGTCGACGCTACCGCCGACCTGGTGATTTCTTTCAAACCGCAGATCGCCTACTTCGCAGCCCACCGCGCCGAAGGCCAGCTCGAACGCCTGATGGAACACATGCGCCGCGTCGCACCGCAAGTGCCCATCATCCTGGACGCCAAACGCGGCGACATCGGCTCCACCGCCGAGCAGTACGCCAAGGAGGCTTTTGAGCGCTACGGCGCCGATGCGGTCACGCTCTCGCCCTTCATGGGCTTTGACTCTGTCGCGCCTTATTTGAAATACGAAGGCAAGGGTGCGTTCTTGCTGTGCCGCACCTCCAACCCCGGTGGCGATGATTTGCAGAACCAGCGCTTTGCTTCCATAGAAGGCGAGCCGCTGCTGTATGAACACGTCGCGCGCCTGGCGCAGGGGCCGTGGAACGTCAACGGCCAGCTGGGCTTGGTAGTGGGCGCGACTTACCCGACGGAGATTGAGCGTGTGCGCGCCGTGGCGCCGACGCTGCCGCTGCTGATCCCTGGTGTGGGTGCGCAGGGTGGTGATGCGGTGGCCACTGTCAAGGCGGGCTGGCGGGCCGGTGCGCCCATCATCGTGAATTCGTCGCGCGCGATTATTTATGCGTCGTCGGGGGATGATTTTGCGGAGTCTGCGCGGCGGGAGGCAGTGAAGACCCGGGATGTGCTGGAGGCGGCTCGGGGTGAGGCGCTGAAGTAGGGCAGGTCTTGCTCGCGCAATGCGCGCTTTGCTGAGGGTTGCTGGCCGGGGGTTGCCCGGCGGCAAGTAACTTTTCTTTGCTTCGCCAAAGAAAAGTCACCAAAAGAAAGGCGACCCGCAGTCTGGGTCCCCTGCGCTTCGCTACGGGGCAACCTGCGCTGCTCGACTCCGGCGGCGGTCCGCAGAACTCGCCTTCGGCTCAAACAACTGCGGCCCGACCTTCCGCCTCCGTCTGCGCTGCTCGGCCCAGCCAGGACGGGGAAGTCC